>NZ_CP063789.1 GCF_025860405.1 Tolypothrix sp. PCC 7712
TTTTGTTCCGCTAAGACCAGTTGCAGTAGGTAATATGTTAAAGCTTGTCGTTCAAAAATAGATACTTTCCCGTCATCTCGCTCCACATCTCGCCGTATATTCTCACGAATTGTTATTGCTTTATGTAGTGCTGTTTCTGCTTCTTTGTACCTGCGGAGTCCCCAAAAAGCATTTCCTAATCCTGTCAGAGCATAAGCTTCACCATCGCTGTTTCCTATGTTCGTGTAGATATTTAAAGATTGCTGGTGGTAATCGATAGCTTGTTCATATTTTGCCAAGCGATGGTGAACATCTCCCAAGCGTGTCAAACATTCAGCCTCTTTGTAAGTATCTGGTATTTTTCTGTAAATAGCTAAAGCTTGTTGCTGATAATCAATGGCTTGCTGGTAATTTTCTTGGCGATGGTAAACACCTCCAAGACCCATTAAAGCATTAGCTTCAATCTGAGGGTTTTTAATTTCTCTGTTGATAGCCAAAGATTGTTGGAAGGAATCGATGGCTTGGCTATACTCTCCTAAGTGACGGTAAGTACTTCCCAAATACGTCAAAGTATCAGCCTCACCCTCGCGATTGTTGTTTTTCTTGTAAGTATCTAAAAGTTTCTGGTAGCAATTAACTGCTTGGTGATATTGCCCTAGACTATAGAAGCTATGTCCATCACCAACTGAATCACAACTATTGCTAGTAGCCTGAGCTACTGTAGTTGTTCCAGGAGAATTGTGTAAAAAATTGTGCCCGAAAAACCCGGAGATGGTTAATGATAGAGTGATTAGTACCAAGAGAAAATATTTTTTCCATCCCATAGCAGTAACAGTCTTTCTGTAGACTGGGTAATTTTGTAACTACTTATATCTTTAAGCTATTGGAGCCTATGCAATTTTTATATAAAAAACTTTTCTCTTATAGTAAAAAAATATTTCCGAAAACTGCATAGGGTCAAACTCTTCCAAGATATATAAGTAACGAGTTCAATATTTATTGCTGGAGCGATTGTGGTGAAATGGAAAAATTTACCATCAAAATATTATACACAGTACCGGATTGGTCTTGGCGGATGTCAAGCAAAAGAGATCGTAGAGGCAAGGGAATTCTTAACCCAGCAAATTCCTGGACTAGCCGAAAGTGAAGAAGTTCCCGAAAGCGAAATAACCCGTCAACTGTGGAGACTCTACGAGTCAGAAAGTTCCGATAAACTACTGGCTGAAGTATGTTTGCGTTGTGCAATTTCTCATTATCTTAAAGAGTCTTGCTATAAGTTAGTACAGCAATACGGTCGCAAGCATAATTTTTCAGTAGAGGATTTATTGCCCTTGGTGCTGGATAGTGCTGATAGCTCATTAAATCATGGCAATAATAATTCCTTTACTGTCTACATTCTGCAAACGTTTAATTTACAAAAAAGTAGTCTATCTGCATGGACTAAAATATTATTTAGAAGCCATACAGAATTAAAAAGTTTTCTCCTGCAACATGGTATTGAACAAGTAACAGATTGGTTACTACTCAAACAATATAATTCTCGTCAATTGCAGCGAATATTATCAGAGTCTTATCACTATAGTCCAATTCAAATACAGCAATTTACCAAATTACTAGAAAGTTACCAGATTGTTTATCTCTCGGAAATTCAAGCTGCTCGCAACCAGATTAATCAAGAACGCAAACAGCAAGGATTGGGAAAAATAAAATCTCCTTACCCAGTACCAAATCATCAGCAGTTGCAGCAGATGAGTGAAGAGTTATTACCTACTTGGAGATTATCTACTGATGAATTTCTAGAAGAGTTAAAAAAACTTGCCCAATTAATCAGAGAGTATAAAAGTAGTCGTAAGGGTATTGCGACAAAAGTATTAGGAGAATCAGTAACAAACTTATCTACAAATATTTATTATGAAGATGAGGACGACGCGAGTGATAATTCAGTTTTTTTAACTCAGCTTTTACAGGATTGTTTAATTACTGCAATTAAGGAGGTGACAGAAGAACGAGTTAATTATCTACAAAGCAAGAAAAAGAAAAAGGATAAGCAGTTTATCCAAGGACTTCATTTATTTCATTGTCAGCATATTCCAATGGAAGAAATTGCTAAGTTATTAGGATTAAATAATCAGTCACAAGTGAGTCGCTTGCTGGAATTAAAATCCTTTCGTGCTGATATTAGCAGGCGAACCTTAGTTAAATTGCGTTCGGAGCTTTTAAAAATAGCTCAAACTTATAATTCCCCTAAACAACTTCGAGATTTAGAGCAAGACATCAGCAAGTTTTTGGATGAAACAATTAGTACTGTCATGCAAGACGCAGAAAAAGAAGCCAGTGTTAGTAGAAACCGACTTATGACAAGTAAGTTGTCTGTAACAATTTGTCAATATTTAGACACAATAAAGGACGTAAAATGAATAACCATTTTCAAGATATCAACGACGAACTACTAGAGTTTCCAGAATTAGCAGAAATAATTCATTTAGATTCAGAACAAACTGAGCAAGCATGGCAAATTACAAAACAGCTAAAAGCTGATAAGGGTAAATTACAAATTTATTCCCAAGCTTTAGCATTAGTTGCTTTTGAAGAATGGCTGAGTAAACGAGAGCCAAATCTATTGATAGATAGAAGAAAAATTTCTCTATTACACCCTGAATCAGCCGAAGCTATTAATGCAGTCTGCAACTTGCAAGTAGGAAACTTTAAAGTTTGCTTAATTCCTACGTTCAGTTTCAGCGACGAAATAATAACTCTTCCTCAAACAATCATTGATGTACCAGAATTTGCTGCCCATTTTTATATAGTAATTGGGGTAGAAGACGAGTTAGAAGTTGCTGCTATTAGAGGATTTTCTCGCTATGACGAATTAGTGAGTATGACTGCCAAAATGCCTATTTTATCAGATGCTAGTTACGAAATTAACTTAGCTGCTTTTCATCAACAAACCAATGAATTATTACTTTACTTACAGTGTTTATCTCCCGCAGATATACAATTACCTGCAATTTCAGTTAACCGCAAGGATTATCTCAAAGATTTAATGCAAATTCTCACACAAAAAGCTGTTAATACAGGCTTATGGATACAAAATCAACTTGATGAAGTAGCTCAAGAATTATCTTGGCAATTATTACCAGCACCCTCGATGCGGAGAACCCAAACAACTCCATCTGAAGAATTAGACGGTATTTTGACAGAAATTGATGATGTAGAAATTCCTTCAAACGCTGCTCGTAGTTATCGAGATATAGAATTAGCTGGAATTAAATTGCGACTCTATGCATTAACTTGGTTATTACTGTCAACAGAGGGAGATTGGAGTCTGCTGCTAATTTTGGGTGCAATTCCAGGAAATAAACCCCCCTTGGGAGTTAAGTTACGAATTAGCAACTTGACTAAAGTATTAGACAAGCAAGTATTGCAACCAGACGACAATTACAATCATTTGTACATTCAAATTGCGGGTTCTAAAAAAGAGAAATTTTTGGTGACGGTTACTTCGGATGATGGGAAAGATGAAATATCAGTTTTATTTGAATTTCGTCCAGAGTGATTGTGAAAAGGCACAGATAATCAATATCAGGAGAATATAATATGACTCTTAATCAAATTTTTCAACTAAAAGTTATCACAATTAATGGAGTTTGTCATTTTGAATTATCCTGGGGGGTAGGAAAAACAATCCCTGCTCAACTAGATTATCCCACCTCCTTAACAGCTAGCTATACAGACTGGCAACAAGCTTATCTTAATTACTACGAAAACCTCAAACTACGAGGTGAAGTTTTAAAACGAGGTAAGATTAAAGCACCTCCCCAAGATTGGGCAAAAAGCTTGGGAGAAGCAGAACATCGTTTTTTGTTAGACTTTCATCGCTGGTTGCGGAATGAACAGTTATGTGATATCCGCGACGTAATTGTTGATGCGGCTGGGGATATACCAAATTCTGGTAGCCATTGGGTAGATATCTTCCTCACTTGTGATACCCCAGAACTAGCACACTTACCTTGGGAGGCTTGGCAAATCAACACTACTAAGTTGTCATCCCCAGGAACCAGAAATATCCGTGTAGCGCGTGTTCCTAACAAAATTCGCAACTCTACAGTATCTCCTATACGCCGTAAAGCTAGGGTGTTAGCTATCTTGGGTGATGAGAAGGGGTTAGACTTCCAAGAAGATAAACAAGCTTTACGTAGCTTCTCGAAGGTTGCTGAGATAGAATTTATAGGTTGGCAACCCAAAAAAGATATTACCCAACTCAAAGAAGAGATAGTCGAGAAAATAAGCGATCGCCGGGGCTGGGATATTTTATTTTTTGCCGGACATAGCAATGAAACTGCTTATACAGGAGGGGAGTTAAGAATTGCTCCCAACGTTTCTATCACAATTAATGACATAGCACAACCACTTCAACAAGCACGCGATCGCGGATTGCAATTTGCTATTTTCAATTCTTGCAGTGGTATATCTATTGCTGAATCTTTGATTAACTTGGGTTTACCGCAAGTAGCAGTGATGCGTGAACCCATTCATAATCAAGTAGCACAAGAGTTTTTGGTACAGTTTCTAAACAGTTTATCTGAGTATAAAGATGTCCATGAAGCCTTACTTGATGCTTGTGCTTTTCTCAAAGAGAAAAAGAATCTTACCTATCCTTCGACTTACCTAATTCCCTCCCTTTTTCGCCATCCCCAATCAGAACTATTTCGTCTGGAACCTGTTAAAAACAAGCGGATTTTCAAACATTTTCTACCGACCAAGCGTGAAGTGTTTTTAATCTCAATAGTTCTAATTTTGAGCTTATTACCACCAGTACAAGATAGATTTTTAGATATTCGCCTTTGGATACAAACAGTTTATCGTCAAATCACGCACCAATACCCTTACCAAAGTAAAACACCAGTATTATTAGTTGAAATTGATGAAAATTCAAGGCGTGAATCTCTAAATGAACTCAAAGATATTCGTCCCATTAACTATCGATATTTAGCTCGTATTGTTGATAAGCTATCAACATTAGAAACTAAAGTAATAGGTATAGATTATCTCTTAGATAATCGCCAACAATCTGATAATAGTCGTGAATTAAGTAAGTCTATTCGTAATGCCGTACAAAAAGGTACTTGGTTTATATTTGCTGCTGATGAATATTCAACTCCTACTTCTGGAGTAAGTAATGAAATTGCTAACCTCAATTGGAGTATGCAGGGGGACATCCACTCTTTAAATTCGCATATTGAACTTTTGCCTGCGAACGCTGAATGCTATCAAGCTTGTCCCTTTACTTATTTGTTGGCTTTAACTCATGCATTACACTTTGGAAAATTCGATAATTTACCAAAACCACAATTGACAAATAAAACTGACTTACGCAATCAACTAGTTGAATATTTGAATGGTAAAAACATTAACAATAGCAAGGCTGCTTACTTGCATAAATTACGCCTTCATCCTATCTCCAATTCATTCCAGTGGTTTCACCCAATTATAGACTTTTCTCTACCACCAAAAACAATTTATAAAAGCATTTCTGCTTCTGATTTACTTAAAGGTGAAAATCCTCCTAATATAGAAAAACAAGTTGTGCTAATTATCCCAGGTGGATATGCAGAAGCGGGTGTTGATAAAGAAGGCGAAGACAATTTACCCACACCTCTAGCAATAGGTCTTTGGGGTCAATGGTCTGAAGGTTTTACTGGAGGGAAACTAAATGCTTACATGGTTCACCATCTCTTGACCCAACAACGCTTAGTTGTTCCTATCCCTGATTTTTTCACAGTGTTGCTAGCAGTTGTACTGGGAAAATTAACTACGCTGCTGATAAAAAATAATAATCATAGGCAGCAAAGTTGGTTTTTAGGGATTGTCATAGCAGTTTATATCTTTGTTAGTTTGCAGATTTATATTTCATTCATGGTACTAGTACCCATAGTACTTCCTTTGGGAGTGTTTGGAATTATGTGTGCTTGGCGTTGGGAAGAAGTTATTAGTAGTGTTCGCCAAGGTAAAAATACTGTAAAATTGCATAGGCTCCAGTAGTTTAAAGATATAGGTAATCAGAACAATTATTCAGTTCATTGCCAAACTGCAAATGCTATGGGATGGAAAAAATATTTTCTGTTAGCCCTAATGATCCTATTACTGACTATCTCTAAGTCTTATGGAGTTAATTACCAAGTAAAATTATTAGGCTCAACCGCGATCGCTCAAACGACAAATGACCGCAAAGCAGAAGCAGACAGGTTATTGGAGCAAGGTATCAAGCAGTTTGAAATGAGTCAATTGAAAGAGGCGTTGCAGTCTTGGGAAAATTCATTGGCTATTTATCGAGAAATTGGCGATCGCCAAGGTGAGGCTGCTTCTTTAGGGAGTTTGGGGAATGCTTACTATAGCCTTGGGGATTACCCTAAAGCCATTGATTACCTCCAGCAATCTTTAGTTATCACAAAAGAAATAAAAAACCGCCTGGGTGAGGCTGCTTCTTTGGGAAATCTGGGAATTGTTTACGATAGTCTGGGAGATTACCGCAAAGCCATTGATTACTACCAGCAATCTTTAGCTATCGCAAGGGAAATAAAAAACCGCCTGGGTGAGGCTGCTTCTTTAGGGAGTTTGGGGAATGCTTACTATCGCCTGGGGGATTATCGTAAAGCCATTGATTACCATCAGCAATCTTTCGCTATCGAAAAAGAAATCGGAAACCGCCTGGGCATAGCTCAATCTCTGGAGACTCTGGGAAATGTTTACTATAGCCTGGGAGATTACCGCAAAGCCATTGATTACCACAACCAATCTTTAACTATCAAAAAGGAAATCGGAAACCGCCTGGGTGAAGCTGCTTCTCTTGGGAGTTTGGGAAATGTTTACTATATTCTGGGAGATTACCGCAAAGCTATTGATTACCACCAGCAATCTTTAGCTATCTTCAAGGAAATTGGAAGCCGCCAGGGTGAAGCTACTTCTCTAAATAGTTTGGGAAATGCTTACCATAAGCTAAAAGATTACCACAAAGCCATTGATTATCACCTGCAATCTTTAGCTATCTCTAAGGAAATTGGAAACCGCCAGGGTGAGGCTGATACTTTAGCTAATATTGGACTTATTTACCTTGAATTAAAAAGCTACGATAAATCCTTTGATTACTTAAAGCAATCTTTAGCTATCGCAAGGGAAATTAAAAACCGCCAGGGTGAAGCTACTTCTCTAAATAGTTTGGGGAATGTTTACTATAGTCTTGGGGATTACCACAAAGCCATTGATTACCACCTGCAATCTTTAGCTATCTGTAAGGAAATTGGAAACCGCCAGGGTGAGGCTGATACTTTAGCTAATATTGGACTTATTTACCTTGAATTAAAAAGCTACGATAAATCCTTTGATTACTTAAAGCAATCTTTAGCTATTGCAGAGAAAATACAAGATACGAGCACAAAGACTAAAGTTTTAGAAGCTAAAGTATCAGTATTGCATAATCGAGCGGCTTTATTGCGTGATTCTGGTAAGCTTGCAGAAGCAGCAAAGATACTTTATGAGGCTATAAGCTGGTGTGAAGAAATACGCAAGGTATCAGGCAAAGATGATCGGAAAAAAATTGTTTTTTTTGAAAGACAATATCCTATCTATACTCTCTTACAAGAAGTAGAAATTTCAAGGGGGAAGACTACAGATAGTCTGATAGTTTCAGACAAAGCTCATTACCCTATGCTAACAGAAATTTTGATAGAAAAATCTTTCAAAAACACAGAAATTCAACAACAAACAATCACTCTATCTAATGATAAAATACAAAAAATAGTTAAATTTCAAAATGCTACAATAGTTCAGTATTCTGTTATTAAAAATAAAGAAAATCAAATTTATATCTGGGTAATTTCACCTCAAGGTAAAATTCAATTTCGTTTTGTTAACCTTCCCAAGGATGCCTCTCTCCAAGAATTGGTGAAATTTAGCCGTGAGTCTATTGGTGTTAGAGGAAATACCTCTGTTGCGTCCTTTACTCAAAAAGATAATCCCAGCAATCGTTTACGCGAACTCCATAAACTTCTCATCGAACCCATTGAGGACTTGTTACCTCAAAATCAAGAACAACGGGTTATTTTCATTCCCCATCAAGAATTATTTTTGGTTCCCTTTGTTGCGCTCCAAAACGGCAAAAATCAATACCTAATTGAAAAACACACGATTCTCACTGCTCCTTCCATTCAAGCACTGAGTTTGACTCAAAAAGACAAACAAGCAGAGAAGAAATCAAATATACCGATTTTAATTCGTGGTGAAGAAGCTTTAATTGTCGGTAATCCTACTATGCCAAAACAAGGAGTAGGAAAAGATTTAAAACCGTTAGAATCTCTACCTGGAGCAGAAGAGGAAGCGAAAAAGATTGCTCAAATTCTTGGCACGAATGCCATTATTGGTGAACAAGCTACGGAGTCAGCTATTGTGCAAAAAATGGCATCTGCCAAATTAATTCATTTTGCTACTCACGGTTTACTTGATGGTATTACCATCGATTCTCCCGGTGCTATTGCCCTTAACCCTTCCGTTCAAGATGATGGTTTCTTGACTACTAGTGAAATTATGGAGCATTTTGCAATAGACAATAAACAAAATTTACAAGCTGAATTTGTCGTACTGAGTGCTTGTGACACAGGTAGAGGTGATATTAAAGGGGAAGGAGTGATTGGTTTGTCCCGTGCTTTTATGGCTTCGGGAGTTCCCACTTTAGTGGTATCTCTGTGGAAAGTGTCGGATGGTGATACTGTAAAGTTGATGACAGAGTTTTACACCAATTTTTATGAGCATAAATTTGACAAAGCCAAAGCGATGCGTAAGGCGATGTTAAGTATGCTCAAGGATGACAACGGGAATCCTGACCCCAAAGCCTGGGCTGCTTTTACTGTAATTGGTAAGGCTGAGTAATTTCACAGCCCATAATTTAAGATTAATTACCAAAATTTGGTTTTGAGATTTAAAAGTACTACGACTTGAGTAGCTTTGTAGTATACATTTACATCAGATGCTTTAGGGTGTGGAATATAGGGTAAAATTGCATAGGCTCTAGTAGTTTAAAGATACAAGTAATCAGAAAAATTACCCAGTTGTAAATGCTATGGGATGGAAAAAATATTTTCTGTTAGCCCTAATTATCCTATCACTGACCATCTCTAAGTCTTATGGAGTTAATTACCAAGTAAAATTACTAGGCTCAACCGCGATCGCTCAAACGACAAATGACCGCAAAGCAGAAGCAGACAGGTTATTGGAGCAAGGTAATAAGCAGTTTGAAATGAGTCAATTCAAAGAGGCGTTGCAGTCTTGGGAACAGTCATTGGCTATTTATCGAGAAATCGGCGATCGCCAGGGTGAGGCTACTTCTTTGCTGAGATTGGGAAATGTTTACGATAGCCAGGAAGATTACGGCAAAGCCATTGATTACTACCTACGTTCTTTAGCCATTTTCAAGCAAATTGGAAACAGTCAGGGTGAGGGTGCTTCTTTGGAAAATCTGGGGAGTGCTTACGATGGCTGGGGAGATTACGGCAAAGCTATTGATTACCACCTGCAATCTTTAGCTATCTCTAAGAAAATCGGAGACCGTCGAGGTGAAGCTACTTCTTTGGGAAACCTGGGAATTATTTACAATAGACTGGGATATTACCGTAGAGCTATTGATTACCACCTGCAATCTTTAGCTATCTCTAAGAAAATCGGAAACCGTAGGGGTGAAGCTGCTTCTCTAGGGGGTCTAGGAAATGCTTACGATAACCTGGGGTATTACCGCGAAGCCATCGATCACCACTTGCAATGTTTAGCCATCTTCAAGAAAATTGGAAATCCCCAAAGTGAAGCTGCTTCTTTGGGTAATTTGGGAAATGTTTACGATAGCCTCGGAGATTATCACGAAGCTATTGATTACCACCTGCAATCTTTAGCTATCTCTAAGAAAATCGGAAACCGTAGGGGTGAAGCTGCTTCTCTAGGGGGTCTAGGAAATGCTTACCATAGCCTCGGAGATTATCACGAAGCTATTAATTACCATTTGCAATCTTTAGCGATCAAAAAGAAAATCGGAGACCGTCGAGGTGAAGCTGCTTCTTTGGGGAATCTAGGAAATGCTTACAATAATCTGCGAGGCTATCACGAAGCTATTGATTACCACCTACAATCTTTAGCTATCTCTAAGAAAATCGGAGACCGTCGAGGTGAAGCTACTTCTTTGGGGAATCTGGGAAATGTTTACGATAGCCTCGGAGATTATCGCAAAGCTATTGATTATCACCGTAGGTCTTTAGCAATCGAAAAGAAACTTGGAAACCGCCAGGGTCAAGCTGCTTCTTGGAACAATCTCGGAGAAACTCTCCGCAAATATGGAAAACTAGCAGCAGCAGAAAACAACCTCCGCCAAGCAATTGAGACTTGGGAAAACATCCGACAAGATTTAGGTAACAAAGATACCTGGAAAGTTTCCATCTTTGAAGAACAAGCACGCACATATAGTCTACTGCAACAAGTTCTCGTCGCTCAAAAAAAACCTCAAGAAGCTTTAGTCATTTCCGAACAAGGACGAACCCGTGCTTTGGTGGAAATATTGTTACGGCGAATCAGTCAAAAAACAGATGTACAACTGATTCCAGTAAACCTAAATCTGGCAGAAATTAAACAAATTGCTCAAAAACAAAATGCTACCCTAGTTGAATATTCTATTGTTTTTGATAATCAACTTTATATCTGGGTAATTCCACCTCAAGGTGAAGTTCAATTTCGTCCTGTTAACCTTCCCAAAGATATTTCTCTCCAGGAATTGGTGAAACTCAGTCGTGAATCTATTGGTGCTAAGGGACGTGATAGCGACGACAAATCTACTTCCCAAGAAGCTAATTCTCAAAACCGCTTACAACAACTTCATCAACTTCTAATCAAACCTATTGCTGGCTTGTTACCCCAAGATGAAAAACAAAGGGTTATTTTCATTCCCCATCAAGAATTATTTTTGGTTCCTTTCGTTGCACTCCAAGACGACAAAAATCAATATCTAATTGAAAAACACACCATCCTCACCGCTCCTTCCATTCAAGCACTAAGTTTAACTCCAAAAGATAAACAAGCAGAAAACAATCAAAATACATCTGTTCTTCCTCGTGGGGAGTCAGCTTTAATTGTTGGTAATCCTACTATGCCTAAAGAAGGAGTAGGGAAAGATTTAAAACCTTTAGACCCACTACCTGGTGCAAAAGTAGAAGCCGAAAAAATTGCAGAGATGCTGGATACCAAAGCTCTTATTGGAGACCAAGCTACGGAGTCAGTGATTGTCGAAAAAATGGCATCTGCCAAACTAATTCATTTTGCTACCCACGGTTTACTTGATAGTATCAATGCTATCGGTTCTCCCGGTGCTATTGCTCTGGCTCCTTCTAGCAAGGATGATGGCTTCCTCACCACTAGTGAAATTATGGAGTATTTTGGACTTCCAGAAAAATCCCCTTTACAAGCTGAATTGGTCGTACTGAGTGCTTGTGACACAGGTAGAGGTGATATTAGAGGAGAAGGTGTAATTGGTTTATCCCGTGCTTTTATGGCTTCCGGTGTTCCCACTTTGGTAGTCTCTTTATGGACTGTGCCGGATGGTGATACTGTAAAGTTGATGACTGATTTTTATACCAATATCGACAAGCATAAATTTGATAAAGCTACAGCGATGCGTCAGGCAATGTTAAGTATGCTCAAGGATGACGACGGAAATCCTGACCCCAAAGCCTGGGCTGCTTTTACTGTAATTGGTAAGGCTGAGTAATTCTGCGGCTTAGAATTCAACATTAATTACCAAAAAATGCATAGGGTTCGATTGTTAACAGATATATCAGGACAATACAGTAACCAGCGAGCATAGCATCTAGTTACTGTATTTACATTAAATAAATCAGTAGTGCTAATACTATTCTGCTAACTTAGCTTTAAGGAAAATATCTAATGATAAAACTCAGAAATGCCAAGTCTGCACTGTGGTTGATAGTTGTGGTATCAGTTGGTTTATCTGCATTACCACTAGAAGCAGCTATTAAACAAAACTTTGCCACTCAAGAGATTTTGAAGAGTAATAATCGCCAATTACTTACTTTCTCTTTGGGTGATATCTGGGATAGACTGCGACGCAAAAAAGGTAAGCGCGGTTCGCGAGATGGAGATGGGAGCGAAAAAAACCTGTGCATGATTGCTCCTGGTAAGCTGGAAGACCAAAATGATGGTAAGGGAAGTCTAGTAATTTGGGGTAATAAACCTGTATTTTTGTGGCAGGGAGAAATCGTGGGAATAGAGGTGCGCCATACTCGCAGCGATAAATTAATGTGGAGTCAAAATTTTAACCCAACGACTCGTAGCGTTACTCGTAGCGTTATTTATCAGGGAGAGCCGTTACAACCGGGTGAAGATTACTTTTGGCGGGAAAAACTTCCTTTAAAACAACTTCCCAGCAAGCAATCGTTTAGGATGATGAAAGCAGAAGATCGCGATCGCATTTCTGCTGAGTTGAAGGAACTGGAAAGCAAGCCGAATGCTTTGGAAAGAATTAACTACTTCTCACAAAAGCAACTTTGGTCAGATGTGCTTCGGGAAATTTATTCAGTACCAAATCCCTCCCCTGAGTTAAAACAGACGATTAATCAAATCCAAGGTCATAATTTCTGTTCTCAGTAGAAAGACGAGCGAGCATAAACTAGGATTTGTGTTGTTGTAATAGGAGTCATTACAGAGTTTTCTAATATCTACACAATGCTTGAATTGACAAAATATGCTTTTGTCAATTCAAGCATTGAAATATTTTTGAAATTAGGACAATTGTTATTGCTATGAGATTTAACAAGAATTTTTTCGTACTAATAATTACTTTATCAGTAACCATGTTTGGGTCTTGCGGGCTTAATTTAAAGCTGAGATTATTTCCTTCAAAAGCAGTCGCTCAAACAGTAGTTTATCAGAAAACCAAAGCAGACCAACTACTTGAGAAAGGTAAGAAAGATTTTGATAGCAGTGAATTTTCCAAGGCTTTGGAGTCTTGGAAACAATCATTGAATCTCTATAGAGAAATTGGAGACAGCCAAGGTGAAGCTATATCTATGGGGAACCTGGGACGTGTTTACCATGAACTCGGTGATTATCGTACAGCCATTGATTATCACCAAAATTATTTAGACATCACAAAGAAAATTGGAGACCACAAAGGTGAAGCTGCATCGTTGAACAATCTAGGTTCTACTTACGCTAGTCTGGGAGATTATAATAAAGCCATTTCTAACTACACGGAAAGTTTAGCTATTGCTAGAAATATCAAAGATAGCCAAGGTGAAGCTGTATCGTTGAACAATCTAGGTTCTACTTACGCTAGTCTGGGAGATTATAATAAGGCTATTTATTATCAACAACAATATCAAAATGTTTATCAAATACAATCTTTAGCTGTTGTAAATAACTCTGGCAAAGTTATTGCTATTGCTTCCCAACAACAATATCAAAATGGAAATGGTTATCAGCAGCAATCTCAACAGCAATCTATAGCTGTCACAAGTGTCTCTAGTTCTTCTTCGCAACTACAATCTTCATCTATCGCTATCGCCGGTAACTCTAGTACAGCTATTGCTATTAGTTATCAACAACAATATCCAAATGGTTATCAACAGCAATCTTTAGCTGTCGCAGGTGACTATAGTAAAGCCATTAATTACTACAACAAATCTTTAGAATTCAACAAGAAAATTGGAAACAAGCTAGGTGAAGTAGCATCTCTAACAGGTTTAGGAGATGCTTACCTAAAAAAAGGGGATCATGGCACTGCTATTAGGTATATTAGTCAATCTTTAGATATCGCCAAGAAAATTGGAGATATTCAAGGTGAAGCTTCATCTTTGTTAGTTTTAGGGAATATTTCTCTTCAAACAGAGGACTATAAAAAAGCTATTGATAGCTTTAACCAATCTTTAAATATCTACCGAAAAATAGGAAACCGTAAAGGAGAGGCTCAATCTCAGGAAAATCTTGGAAATGCTTACCTTAAAAAAGGTGAATATGACAAAGCTGTGAATTTACTCCAGATATCTTTAGCTATCACTAAGAAAATTGGATATCGTCCAGGTGAGGCTTCATCTCTGAACAATCTCGGAAAAGCACTATTTCTATCTGGAAAGTTTGCAGATGCAGAGAAATACCTTAATCAGGCAATTGAAACTTTGGAAGCTATTCGAGGGCTTTTAGGTAACCAAGAAAATTGGAAAATTTCTATTTTTGAACAACAAGCCCAGACCTACCAACTGCTGCAACAAGTTCTCGTTGCTCAACAAAGACCCCAAAAAGCTCTAGTCATTGCCGAACAGGGAAGAAACCGTGTTTTAGTGGAAATATTATTTAGACGAAAATATCGGGAATTGGACACATTAATGATTCCACCACCTCTTACTATAGAAGAAATTCAAAAAATAGCTAGAGAGCAAAAATCCACCCTAATTGAATATTCTGTTACTTTGGATAAAATATTTATTTGGGTGATTCCACCTCGAGGTAAAATACAATTTCGTTTTGTCAATATTCCCAAAGATATTTCTCTGAAAGAACAGGTCAAAGTAAGTCGTGAATTTATAGGTGTTAGAGGTAGTAACAATCATCATTCCACTTCAACAGTCGGTAGTTTTAACACACGATTGCGGCAATTGCATCAAATTTTAATTGAACCTATTGCTGATTTGTTACCCCAAGATGAAACACAAAGGGTTATTTTCATTCCCCATCAAGAGTTATTTTTGGTTCCTTTCGTCGCACTCCAAAATGAAAAAAATGAATACCTAATTGAAAAACACACCATCCTCACCGCACCTTCCATTCAAGCACTGAGTTTAACTCAAAAAGATAAACAAGCAGAAAACAATCAAAATACATCTGTTCTTCCTCGTGGTGAGTCAGCTTTGATCGTTGGTAATCCTACTATGCCTAAAGAAGGAGTAGGGAAAGATTTAAAACCTTTAGACCCACTCCCTGGTGCAAAAGTAGAAGCCGAAAAAATTGCAGAGATGCTGGATACTAAAGCCCTCATTGGAGACCAAGCTACGGAATCAGCCATTGTGCAAAAAATGGCATCTGCCAAACTAATTCATTTTGCTACCCACGGTTTACTTGATAGTATCAATGCTATCGGTTATCCCGGTGCTATTGCTCTGGCTCCTTCTAGCAAGGATGATGGCTTCCTCACCACTAGTGAAATTATGGAGCATTTTGGACTTCCAAAAAAATCCCCTTTACAAGCTGAATTGGTCGTACTAAGTGCTTGTGACACAGGTAGAGGTGATATCAAAGGTGAAGGTGTAATTGGTTTATCCCATGCTTTTATGGCTTCCGGTGTCCCCACTTTAGTAGTGTCTTTGTGGACTGTGCCGGATAGTGATACTGTAAAGTTGATGACTGACTTTTACACCAATATCGACAAGCGTAAATTTGATAAAGCTACAGCAATGCGTCAGGCGATGTTAAGTATGCTCCGCGATAATAACGGGAATCCTGACCCCAAAGCCTGGGCTGCTTTTACTGTGATTGGTAAGGCTGAGTGATTCCGTAGTTTAGAATTCAAAATTAATGCGGCTGGGTGTCATTTATTTGGGAACTACTGTCCAGTCTTGGCGGCTTGAGCCGCCTCAGTTCAAGATTTTCACCCCTAGACAAGGCAGGAAGCGCAGTCTGCATCAGCGTCTACACCGCCCGATATAGCAAAGTGGTTAAGTGTTGCGTCCGTAGGGGATCAATAACGGGATACTTTCGGGAGCAAAAATTCACGTTATATAAATTTTCTACAACGTGAAGCTCTTATCTGGTAAAGCATTTTGCGATTCATGGTGTTTTTAGTACCTATAAGCAGACGAATCCACACAGCTGTGGGGAGGGGTAGGATTGGTGAAATAACTTTGAAATTTTTGCAACACAACAAAAAAGTTGTGTTACATTATAAGCACAACAAAAAAGTTGTGACATGATACCAACGTTTAACCCTGATGGAAACTTGCCTCCAGGAGTGCATTGGACTAAATGGCAAGAATTCGTGGAACGATTTGGCACGACACCACGCCGACAGCAACTTCTCAAGGGACTGAAGTCTGCCATAGATTCACTGTCAAAGGCAGGTTGCCAAGTGATTTATATCGATGGCAGTTTCGTAACGGAGAAGGAAAATCCTAATGATTATGACGGCTGCTGGGATGTTACAGGTGTTGATCCCCACCTACTTGACCCCATTTTGCTTAACTTCGACAATGGTCGATCTGCCCAAAAAATTAAGTACCAAGGAGAACTCTTCCCAGCGCAAACATCAGAAAGTATTACTGGAAAAACATTTTTAGAGTTTTTCCAGGTTGATAAGAACACTGGCAACCCCAAAGGCATTGTTGCCATAGATTTGCGGAGGGTATAGCTATGATCAAGAACGAGCGGCAGTACCGTATAACAAAGGCCCAAATAGATAAGTTCTCACGTGCGTTAGAAGAACTTGCTGAACAATCACAATCTAACCAAAAGGTGCATCCAATACTGCAAAAGGCTCAAGCGGATGCGTTACAGAGCCAGCTTACCGATCTGCGTAAACAATTAGAGGAATACGAGGCATTAAAATCAGGTCAGCAGGCAGTGCTGGCAATTGAATCATTAGAGGAACTACCACGCGCCCTGATCAAAGCACGCATTGCGGCTGGACTAAGCCAAAAAGATTTGGCTGAACGACTTAAACT
Organism: Tolypothrix sp. PCC 7712; assembly: GCF_025860405.1. GTDB lineage: Bacteria > Cyanobacteriota > Cyanobacteriia > Cyanobacteriales > Nostocaceae > Aulosira > Aulosira diplosiphon. The sequence continues at coordinate 16,734 of NZ_CP063789.1, forward strand.
CAAAGAACAGCAAATACAACGTTATGAAGATACAGAATATGCCTCTGCAAGCTTTGGGCGATTAGTCGAGGTAAGTCAGGCGCTTGGAATTAAGGTGCGAGAAGATGTTTTCTTGCGTAGTGTTCAAGGTTCACTAACTACACTGTTTCAGCGTCTAAATCAAGTTGGAATCGATCGCAATCTTGTACTTAGACGATTGCTTCCCCAATCAACAACAGCGAATATACAAACAGAAAAGTTAACTGAAGAAGAAGAAAGTAGCTTAGTCTTCCGTATTGCCACACTTTTGCAGCGGGTTTTTAAATTGACACCAACTGAAATTTTTAGCTCCAGTCCATTGCAGCTAAACACGGCAGCGTTAGGAACGGTTCGTTTTAAAGTTTCTGCACGGACAGATGAACGCCGTCTAAGCGCATATACAGTTTATGCCCATTTTCTGGCTCTCCTCTTACTGGAAGCGACATCAGATTTGCCCAAGAAGCGAATTCCTACAGATGCTAATGAAGTTCGAGAAGCAATTATTTCAACTTATGGAAGCCTCACATTTAAAAATGCGTTGCAGTACCTTTGGAGTCTAGGTGTACCAGTGTTACCCCTGAAAGACCCTAGTGCGTTTCATGGAGCTTTTTGGCGTGTGGGAGGACGCAACGTGATTGTTCTCAAACAACAAACGTCATCTGCTGCACGTTGGCTTTTTGACCTCCTTCATGAACTTTTTCATGCTGCACGGGAACCTGATTTAGATGAACGTACCGTTGTCGAAGCTGAAGAGACGGCTATTGAGCGACGGGAATCTCAAGAAGAGATGGAAGTAAATCTAGAGGCTGGGAATGTTGTGCTAAGTGGCCGTGCAGAGGAACTGGCTCAGATGTGTGTAGAAGCAGCAAACGGTAGCGTTGAGCGATTAAAGAGAGTTGTCCCTCAAATCGCTAAAAGAGAGAATGTTCCAGCTGATTCACTTGCCAACTATATGGCATTTCGCTTGTCACTTCAGGGTATCAACTGGTGGGGAGCAGCAACTAATCTCCAGGTGACCAATGATAATCCTTGGCAAATTGCGCGTGATTTCCTTCTTGAGCAAACTAATTTCGGAAGACTAAATAATGTAGATTACAACTTACTTTTGCAAGCACTGTCTGATATAGATAACTGAGTATAAGCGTTTTATGACACAAAACCAAACAATAACTCTCAAGCCACTCAAAATTTCTTGCACTAGTAGCGACTGTGAAAATGGATTGCACTGTTTCAAAAACAGTCAGAAAAAGAAGGTGGCTGACCAATTTGGTCAATGCCATTCATGCGGAGCAGACCTGGTTGATTGGAGCCGAGTCCAAAAACGCGATTTGAGTGATGTAAATTATACTTTTGCGGCTCTCAAGCACGAACTAATCCGGCATTATTTTTGGCACATTGAAATTGACCAAAAGGCAATTAATCATGCCCGCCGCAAAGGTAAAAATGGGATGCGAGTTGCAGTTGAGAAGCGAATTCGCAAATCAGTAGGCCCAGCAGAACCCCCCTATGATGGTCGCCAAACGCCAAAAGAAAATTCAGGGAATGCTATTTACTACGCTCAACACGCCACAGCTTGTTGTTGCCGTCAGTGCATGGAGTATTGGCATGACATCCCGCTTGGTCGAGAATTAACTGAGGCTGAAATAGGATATTTCTCAGATTTGGTGATGCTTTATATCAATGAGCGATTACCGTTTCTCACAGAAAATGGAGAGAAAGTACCACGGCTAAAACCTCTGCGTTGTGAAGAAAGTTCGTCTACAGAGGACGAAGGGGGGTAAAAGTATAAATGGCAATCAACACAGAAGCTTTGTCATCTCGCTATCGAGCTGCGTCAGTTAATTTAGAAGGTAAGCGCCTCCTAATCACAAACTTTCTTAACACCGAGCAAGAAAAAGATTTAAGTGAACCTCCTAATTGTGGTGGGATCGGACGCATCCGACATTTCCGACGTTCCACCAGCACAAATTGGCCTTCTAATCCTTTGCCCATTGACCCGGCTTGCAAGGCACTTAGTTTAGCATCAACTGATACGATTCGAGCGCAGGTTTTTCAATACGCGGCGTGCAACTGGCGTTGTTGGTACTGTTATGTTCCCTTTGACTTACTTAAAGCCAATCCTGATTTCTCGGACTGGTTGAGTCCCACTAGCTTAATTAATCGTTATCTCGACCAGCCTGACCCTCCACCCATCATAGATTTGACTGGTGGACAGCCGGATCTCGTCCCCGAATGGGTGCCTTGGATGATGGCTGAAATTAAAAGCCGTGGGCTTGAACGCCAAATCTACCTTTGGTCTGATGACAATCTAAGCAACGATTATTTCTGGAAATATCTTTCTGATGCAGACATTGAACTCATCGCCACATACCCCAACTACGGTCGCGTTTGTTGTTTCAAGGGTTTTAACGCCGAGTCATTTGCGTTTAACACCCGTGCAGAGTCTGCGTTGTTCGACCAGCAATTTCATCTAATGAAACGGCTGTTGACACTGGGTATCGACTTATATGCTTACGCCACATTCACAGCGCCGTCGGCAGTTGGGGTAGCAGAAGATATGCGTCGCTTTGTCGATCATCTGCAAATGCTTGATGAGAATCTCCCCTTGCGGACAGTGCCGCTACAGATTCAAAAGTTTACTCCAGTTCAGCAACGTTTGAATCAGGACACCTATGGAGCATTGCAGAATCAGCAAATTGCCATTGAGGCTTGGATTCAAGAATTAGAGTCCAGGTATTCCAGCGATCAAAGAGCTTGCAACATTGCCAATATACCGCTTTATGAGGGCAGATATAGATGACAATAACTAAAACTGAAACACAGATATTTGAAGATGCTGTTGATAGTTGGGTGCTTGAGGCGATCGCCTGTGGAGTACGTTCATTTGACCAATTAGTTGTATCACTGCCAGGAGTATATCCCTCTGTTGCCCTCAAATCTCTCCAACGTCTTGTGTATGCCAAAAAAATTTCTACCGAGATTTTAGCAAACGTATTAAAATCAGCAAAACAAAAACTGCAACTGCCAAATTACTCATACCACCAAATTCCTTTACCAATTCCCCATCCCCTCGATTATGATTGGCGATTTAGCGATGCAGCTGCTAGGCGCTTATTGAATGAGTGTGCAAAAGTAACCAATCTTGATGATACTATTGTACTACTAGGTACACCCAGTTTGCTGCGGATGGGAATTGAAGAATCTTACTCACGCCATCTGGTACTGCTTGAAGCAAATCACACAGTAACACATAGTCTTGCTCAAGCAGTACCGCAAACCCAGGTAATCCAGTGCGATGTGATGAGAGAGCAACTACCGAGTCTTACAGCTGCGGCTGTTGTTCTCGATCCACCTTGGTATCCGGAGCATATACAATCATTTCTCTGGACTGCTAGCCAACTATGCCAAATTGGTGGCCATATATTACTGAGTATGCCTCCTATCGGAACTCGCCCTGGCATTCAAGAGGAATGGGCGAAAATTTTGGACTGGGCGCAGCAGATAGGTCTTACCTTAGTAAAGTTAGAGCAATCTGCTTTGTCCTATGTAACACCGCCCTTTGAACTTAACGTACTTAGAGCAGAAGGGTTAAATGCAGTTTCCAGGGAATGGCGACGTGGGAATTTAGCTGTGTTCTTACGCAGCCATCAAGCTGAAATCCCGCGACCAACAATTCCTTCGCTAGACGATGGATGGACTGAGGAAGTACTGCTTGGCGTAAGAATACGTGTTCGGCAACCAAATATACTTGAATTTGCCGACCCGTCCCTGATTTCGGTTATTCCAGGAGATGTGCTTCAATCAGTGAGTCGAAGAGATTCGCGTCGCCAGTTGGCTGATGTTTGGACTTCTGGAAACCGAATCTTTGCCTGTCAGGGGCGCGGGGTGCTGTTGCAGATTCTACGGGCTTTGGCAGTTGGGCGATCGCCTTATGAAGCGGTAGCCGTATCTGTACAACGTTCGTTAAATCTTAATGAAACTGAGCTAGTATCCCACGCGGTCAATCAAATAGTAAATATTGTTAGTACAGAACAAAAGGAGATTTTACTCTTTGGCGAACAGCGGAACAATACACGACTCTCTCTCGCCGCTGGTTGATGAACTATTGTCAGCTGTGCGAGGTGATATTTTTTGGGAGGGTTACTTAAAGCCATTGCAATTGTCTGAATCACCGACCTTTACACTTCACTTGGCTATTTTAGTAGAGCCGTATCTTCAATTTATTCTTGATGGTAAAAAAACAGTGGAGTCAAGGTTTTCTACGCGCAAATTTGCTCCATACAACCGCGTGGAAAAAGGTGACGTTGTTTTGTTAAAGCAATCAAGTGGGCCAATTGTGGGAATATGCCAAGTTTCCTATGTTTGGTTTTATCAGCTAGAGCCTGAATCTTGGCGAACTATTAAAGAGGGTTTTGCAACTGCTATATGTGCCCAAGACCCTGATTTTTGGAAACAACGTGAAGCGGCATCATTTGCTACTTTAATGCGAATTCAAAACGTTAAATCCATAGAACCCATCAAATTTGTTAAACGCGATCGCCGAGGTTGGGTGGTCTTGCACGAAAGTTCTAGTCAACTACAACTCGATTTAGGAATTTCATGAAACCAGTTATTCTTGGCTTCGCTGGCAGTATTGCCAGTGGCAAGTCAACACTTTCAATCGAGGTAGCTTCATCTCTGGGCTGGCAACGTGTCAGTTTTGGGGACTACGTTCGGACTGTAGCACAGCACCAAGGGCTAGGGGAATCACGAGAAGTATTGCAGACTGTTGGCGCAACTCTTGTTAACCAAGGGATGGAACAGTTCTGTAAAGCAGTTTTGGCACAAATGGACTGGGAACCAGGACAACCATTAGTGGTAGATGGCATCCGTCACGCTGAAATACTCTCGACACTGCGTCGGCTTGTTGCACCCTCGGAATTGCTCCTTGTTTTTGTAGCGGTTAACAACTCAACGCGCGAAGCGCGGTTAATTGAGAGAGGGTTAACCCACCGAGAACAATGGCAGCAGTTTGAGGCCCACTCAACAGAAGCACAAGTGCAAACAGTGTTGCAAGCAATTGCTGACTTTACTGTGGATAGTACCCAAAAAATAGAAGAACTTGTTAAAGAGATTGTGACGTGGGTTCAACAATTGAGGAAGGAGATAATTTCTCAATCTTTTAACAAATAATGTTTGCATAACGCAGCAAGCAAACGCATCTCCTGATTGAAATACTTACTGAACAAGGGTTTGGCTCATAGATTAATTTCAGTTATAAACATTGGAAGTCTTGCCCTGCAAGGCATCCAGAATTGAGATGCGTTTGTCCTGCACACATAACCACTACCAATTGGGCAAGGACAGCCCGCACTACCTCGACCATTTGTAGGAGAAATTAGGGTGAATATTATTTCTGAAGGTGACAATCATTTAGCTCCCTTAGATTACAGCAGTTTACTCAACAAAATATTGGAAGTGCTGCCCAGTCAAAACCCATTCCAGTTCTCCCCTGATGACAGTCGATTGCGGATTAATATTGACAAAATCGCCGATCTGGTTGCTAATTCACAAGTGGAAAGCCCTTTGGCATCTGCTAGCGGGATTCGTTGTGCAACTATCAACCTTAGCGAGCGCACAGGTAAAAATTTCCCAGAGCAAATCAGACTAATCCGCGATCGTTTGCAAAACCTCTTGATTGCCGCATTACCACCAAACAAAACAGTAGAGTCAGCGATTTCGCAATTACTGACAGATTTACAGTCTTTTCAAGGTACAAAGCCATCTCTGGGATTTACTTATCCTTTCGGAGAGTATACAGGTTTGCAAAAACAGCGGCTCAGTCTTCAGCGCCACCGTTCAGGCAGTGATTCTCTCTTGAAACTTCATAAACTAATCATCACAGTTAAAGATGTCAAGGGATTTGATTCTCAACTTTCTTCCAGTCTTGATAATTATATCCAACAAGAATTTAGCGAAGAAACTGAGAGTGATTTAGAGGAATTAAGCGACACACTAGAAGAACTGATTAAAAATCAAAAATCTGACTTTTACAAGCTCAAACGAGTTATGTATACCGAAGCTATTGGTATGCTCAAACGAGAGGCGAAAATCAGGTATTTAGAGTTTATTTTGGAGAATGTTAACGATAGTGTAGATGGCAAAATATATCTTCAAGATTTGATTCGACGGCTACGATTACTAGAAGAATATATCAATGATATCAACCGAGGGTATGGTCATTACCAAGTAAACTATGCTGGAAAGTCAGTCAACTACAGAGACTTATTTTCTCGTGCCGAAGCTTTAGATATTCTCCCCATTATTCCCTTAATCGAAGGGTATTTAGGAGAAACAAAAGATGATACTAAAGGAGAGCAGCAGTTTATTTTTGGTTTCAAACTAAAATTTGGCGGTACAGTTCAAGCTTACGGAGACAAGCCACTTTCTGTACTAGATTATTACCTCAACCTAATCGACCCAGAAAGTCAGGAACATAAGGCGGGATTAGGGGACTCTTTTAAAAGTGATTATTTCAAAGAAAAAGTATTAAAAATAATATTTTTATACTATTTTATATTTGCTTCTAGGAGTAATCCTTTAGCAGATAATTACCAAGAAAATTCGGAGCTAAATTATGAACCTGTTTCGGTCTTTGAGCAACAGGTATTACCTGTACTCAAAGGTTCTGACGAAGAAGCTAAAAAGAAAATATTCGCCAAAATTAAGGAAGGAATTGAAAAATTTAACGTCAAAATAAAAATTGAAAAACTCAGGCAGTTACTTAAGGATTTGCTCAAAGATAAGCCTATTCTAAAAAGACGAGAGTATCCGCTTTATCTCGGCGTTAAAAGAGGCATTTTAGAGCGCGATTTAGACCGCGTTTTAACTGATGCTACATTTTTCAAGCCTGTCTTTGGTGAGAGGTCACGAGAAGCCCTAAAGTATATTGCCATCAGGGAGCCTCATGTTGATAGCAGTTACCTTTGCAATCTTTCTGTCAGTATTGCAGTAGAAGATATTCGCTATTTCCCCACTGATGAGCGCCAAACATTTAGCATGGCGTATGATATCACAGATATTAAAGCACTACCAATTCTTTTGGTTCCTCTTACTGAAGCAAGCTGTCAGAACATCTACAATAATTCTTTCAAACATCAAAAACCAATTTTATTCATCTACAATCATAAAAAGTTACGAGAGCAAATTTTCAACAATCCCGACTCCCCCAAAGCGTTTATTTACCGTTTTACTTTTTCTCTGCTTATTTATATCTGCCTGAAAGTACTGCTTGAGTCTGTCAAAGATAAACTGTTTATTCCCATTGTGCGGTTGCAACTGCATACCAAGCAGAACTCCACACCAGAAGAAGAATTTATGCGCTCGCTCTCTAAAACTTTATCCCACTTATTGAGCGAAGAACATCAATCCAGTACTCAAGGATTCTGTGTCAAAAACCTGAATCCTTACAAAATTGAAAATGGTCTAAGTTCTCTTTACTCTGTACTCCCCAAAAAATTTAAATTCAACGCTTCTTCCTACAACACCCAGCTAGACAAACTAGCAATTATTATAGTCTCCAGCCGTGAGAGTGATGCCAGTTGGCGAGGTGGAGAACGAATATCAAACTTGTTAGGAGAAGTTGTGGGAGTAGAGCGTCTACAGGATGGCACAGTTCGCTTAGAAACGCTCAACACCTTCGCAGCAAACTATGAACATCAGCAGATGTTTCAAAGACCTACTATTGTCATTGATGAAGTTGAAAAATTATACCGCGAGGGCTATCGGCACTTTATGTATATTGCCAAGTCGCCATATTCTAGCACTCTCAATATGACTCAGAGTGATGAAGATGAATCACTATTTTTCATGTCCACACCTGTACTCAAGGCTTTAAAGGGAGATAAAGATGACATCAAAATATACCCAGTATTCTTTGATAAATATTATGTAGTAAATCTGGGGCGCACTGTTAGTTCTCTGTACATCCAGGACACACTTGAACTAACAGGCTTAGTTGAAGACCCCAGCAAGAAAGCTGTTGTCTTTTTCAATCTATTCAATGGAATTAAAGTCGGTCAAGATGACGAGCGTTACTACAACGGGGTAATTTCCTACGCCACCTTGCTAAATGTCTATGATGACATTCTAGATGATGAAGATATCCGTAGGGGACTAATTTATGACCGCGAAAACAATCCTATCAAAAATGATATCTTGCAATATCTAACCTTATTTCACTTTTCGCGCTACGAAGCTGTTCCTAGAAGGAATCGCAACATTAGCTTTAAGCTCGATCCTTACGAAAACATAATTGGGGATGATGCAGTTGGTAAATTGTCAGTTTTCAAGCACACCACTAGGAGCGTAAGCTTTAACTCTTTGGCGTTTTTAACTGAAGTTAGACGTGCCTTGAATGTAGAAGGAGAGGAGCAGAAATGATTGCGGAAGATTTAGGAAGATTATTTGAAATCGGCTTCAATGTTGGCATCCTTGCTTATATTCAGCAAAACCAATTGAATCACCGATTCGGAGATTTATATCAATGTGACTTACAAGCATTGCGGTTTCCACAACTGCATCGACGTATAGTTGATCGCGCTAATGTAATTAATGATAGTGATAGTAAAATCATTGCTAAGTGGAGTATATTTTTTCTCCAAAAGGGGTTTTTATCCGGCTTAAATTTCTTTAGGGAGTACCTGGAATCAACAGGTTGGAAACAGCGAAAGCTGGAAATTTTATACTACCAGTGTAACTTTTGTGATGACAACAGCCTTGGTACTCTTGTTAAGGGTGAGGAACAAGTCTTTAGAGATATCCTGTCACAATTAGGAGATATCAAGGTTGATATCGGTCGCTATAAGCAGCAAGGAGAGTTTCTTAGGGCTGATACTTTAATGCTGCTGCACAACGGCAAACAGTTTCGTATCCTCTCAGTGGATTTATCAGTGTTCTCGATTAAGTCAGCTGAAGATATTAAAGATTTAAATAATGTAGAAGTTATACGGCAATTACTGCTAAGTGAAATTAGTTATTTACGCTCAAAAAGTGTTTTCTCTGGACTTAGTATTGATACGGGAACAGACACCACAAAACTTGGATTAACCTTTTCTGAAGGGATTGCTCGTTATTTCACAGCTTTCAAACGCAAGGACAAAGAGAGTGTCAAATTAATCCAAGCCGCCAGTTATGCTCATAGCTTCTATGAGTTTTTACGACAGCACTCTTTTCTCCAAGAAGCTGACCCCGTAATGTTTAACATTATGGGTTACACTGACCGGGGCGTTAGTGCCATGTCAGTAAATCAAAAAAATTTAGATATCTTAAATACCTGCCACCGCATTTATAAGCAGCAACAAAGCGGTCAAGCGATCGCCGAAGCTCGTCAACAAGTTCTCAGAATCATCAAAAGGAAAGCAGCTGAGAGTTTTGTTAATGGCAAGACATTTATAAACTCTCTTTTAGCAGTACCACCTGATACAACTACTTTGGTTACTCACCAGGAGCGAGTAACAGGGTTTTTCAACTCAAGCGGGGAAGTGCCACCTCAATTAATGGCTCAACTCGGACTGAGTGGTAGTCTAGACCTACGTTCGGCTCACACCGCACTAATTAAAACTGCCCTGACTAATGACAATCCTTATCTTTTCTTAACTGGCAATCCTGGCATTGGTAAAACCACAACCATTGTAGAATTTCTCAAACAGCATCTCGACGATGGCTTTTTGTTCTTCTATGTCAGTCCCAGAAAAAACGTTAACAAGGACGTAATTGAGAAGTTTAAGAGTCAACCGGGAGAATCATTGGGCGGGAGCATTGCAGCACCATTGGAGAATCACGGACTGTTTTGCATCAATACCAATGCAGACATTATTCAAGCTAATGGTGGACACTGTACTGTGCAGTATTTCTCTGATTTACGAGAAGGGGACTTTACAGAACAAGCTGTTCATTTTATCGATGGTCAGGCTCTTATTGAGCGCAGTCTCTCTACTTCTCAAAGACTCCAGCGCAAAATGGAGGATTTAATTCAGGATGCTGGTGAGCAAACTAAAGGAGTTTTAGATAGCATTTGTGAAGCTATTTACACAATTATAGACCGTCAACTTTCCAATAATATAGTGGCAACAATTTCGCTGCAATCTTTGAAAAAAACGGGTAACGGTCAAGACACTCTCCGCCATTTTGAGAAGATATTTAGGAACGCCTATAACCAAAGTGAAGGTTCAGTCATTCCTGACCAGATGAAGAAAATCTCTCAACGCATTAAACATATATTTATCATGGTTGATGAGATTACAGGAGACCATAGCGGTGTAGAATTCTTAAACCGCATCAGTTCTATCCTTCGCCAATATGAGCTGACTAATTCCCAATATGGCTTTAATACCAAAATTATTGTAGCTGATGCTTCTATTGTTGACCCAGATGTCATTCAACAGCATCTTTCTACTACAGTTTCAGAACCAGACAAAATCTTTTATCGGCGAGCTTCAGATAACGACTCCCCCCTTTCAGTACAAACTTTCAAGTTTAAAGGTTTAGGCGCAACTGTCATCAATTCTAACTCTTACCCCGCTCGTAGTTTAAACATTACTTACAAAGTATTTATAGACTCTTTTAAATTTAGCAATTCAGCTTTTTTAGAGAAAAACAATAGCTTAGTTAACCGTGTACAAGCAGAGATTGCTGAGGATATTAATTCTTTCTTGGATAACCCAGAAGCTGGACAGTTAATTGTATATATCCAGGATAAGCAGAGATTAAAAGAATTGACCGAATATCTAAAAAAACATCGACGTAATTTTCAGTTATTTACGGACTACTTAGAAATTCACGCTAATATTTCAGAGCAGGAAAAGGAAGAAATCCAAAAATGTAATACTGAGGTAAAAGTGGTCTTTATGACCGCCTCAGCTAGTCGAGGGTTATCATTTCCTAAAGCTAAACATATTCTGGTTGATATCCCTCGCTTTGCCATTGAGCAAAACTTAATGGAAATTATTCAGGTAATTTACCGGGGTCGCGGTAACTACCTTGAAGATGGAATTACCAAAACCTTAGATAATGAGGAGAAAGATTTAATTCTTTACTTATCAGAGCGGGCTGTATATTACGCTGATGACCCGGAGCTTTCTTTACAAGAAAGTGTGCTGAGTCTTGTGAATATTCTATTAATTTTCAAGACATCTGTCATGACAAGAATTTCTGGGTCTGGGCAGATAGGTAAAGACCATTTTATGATGATTCCTATTGGGGGAAAGTCGGTATTTGCAGCAGGTGAAACATTTACGGGTAAGATATCTGGTTTAATCAAAGAACTGAAAAAAGAGCATATTCGTCGTCGGAGTGACAAGCTCTTGAAAGAGGTTTATACGAGTCTAGAGCAACTGTTAGGTCGTGTAAAGATTATCTTGAGCGATTTAGATAATTCCCCGCCGACACAAACCCTTTCTTATCTGTCAATGCGAGAGTCCTTTGCAGACCAGTTTGTGAAGTTGGTAAGTAGTGGTTTGGATCAGCTATTAAGCTTTGGCCCTGTAGAAGCCAGCCACATTAGTGGCAGTATGCTAGTAGTTTCTTTAGCTAATAAAGCACTTCAAGAAAACTATGAAATGCGTCTAGAGCAAGAACTCAAACCTTATGCCAATAATGAACTTTTAAAAAAGTTATATTCTATTAATTCTAATCAAGCCTATCCAGAAAATTTGCGTTCAGCAAGTTTTGGAGCAATTGAGCTAGTTAATTTACTTGGAAAACAAATGAGGCGGACACAGTGGTTTGAGCAAAATAGTCAGCGTTTTGACCAGTATTATGCAATTCCACTATTTATATTTACCAGTAATGAAGCGATTAAAGACTATTTTTCCAGGGGTGTAGAGGAGCCAGATGGAGAATCATTCCGAGATATTTTAGCTGAATATATCCGTTGTATGTTTCCTGTAGACAACATTTTGCCCATTGGCTCTCAGTACGGGGAATTTCCATTTGTTGTCTTTAGAAGCTATAGTTTAGGCGAAATTAGGCACAAGTTATTCACAGATAAGCAGCTTTTGACTTCCAATGAGTTGAATATATTAAACTTGATTCTTTCTCAAGAAGACTAAGTGTAACGACCTGCAATACTAATCGCTCAAACCTGCAATCAAGACATTTTCAAACCAGGATTAACTGCAACTATAATTACGCTTCAGCCAGGATTAATTGCAACTGAACCAGGATTAAATGCAACCAACCTGCAATCATCGGTTTCAACCAGGATTATTTGCAACTAACCGAAAGTCCAGTCAAACTGTAGTTTGACGGTTTTCTCAAAAAACGCCCTAATTTACAAACACGCATTATTTAAATTTCAGCCAGGATTATCTGCAACTATAAAGGTAAAGAAAACGGTCGTTTTTTTAACCGTTATTACCACCCAGATTGCAAATCAGAAACGGAATCAAGTTTAGTAACGAAACTCGGTAATTATATCAAAGGCAACATACGCTGTTAAGTAACGAGTATATGTACTTGTTGAGGTTCAAAGTATGTTGATAGGCTATGCCCGAATTTCAACAGATGACCAAAATCTGAACCTGCAAATGGATGCTTTGCAGTTTGCTGGTTGCGAGAAAATTTACTCCGACCGTATAAGCGGTGCAAAAGCAGCAAGACCTGGACTAACTCTAGCATTGGAGGTAGCACGAACTGGTGATGTTTTGGTGGTATGGCGGCTCGACCGCTTGGGAAGGTCGCTCAAAGACCTGATTGAAACGATGGAAACTTTAGGCCAGCGAGGAATTGGGCTTTCTAGTTTACAAGAATCCATTACTACCACAAACAGCAGTGGTAGGTTGATTTTCCATTTATTTGGCGCATTGGCGGAATTTGAACGCAACCTAATCCGCGAACGCACAACTGCTGGACTAATCGCAGCGCGTAAGCGCGGTCACAAGGGAGGAAGACCAAAAGCCCTTGACCCAGCTAAACGTCAATTAGCAGTAAAGCTTTATACCGAAAAACAACACACCATTATTGAAATATGTAAGTTGATGGGAATTTCCAAACCAACGCTCTACAACTACATTGCAGAGATAAATACCTAACATGGTACATAAGCAAATCCCGACAGAGGCGCTCATCAATTTACGCCACCGCCTCGACGGTTTGCCTAGTCGTTGCCAAGAGCGTCGAATTCTCATTGAAGAAACAGCCGCACTGTATGGAGTGTCAACTGATACGTTATATCGGGCGTTGCGTAATTCATCACGTCCAAAATCTATAAACCGCTCAGATAGCGGGACACCCAGAAAGCTTTCACTCTCAGAAATGGAACGTTACTGCGAGGTCATCGCGGCGATGAAAATCCGTACCAGTAACAAAAAAGGGCGACATGTCTCCACAGTACGGGCGATTGAACTGTTGGAAGAATTTGGGATGGAGACACCTGATGGTTTTGTCCAACCGCCTAAAGGCGCATTGACTAGAAGTACTGTCAATTATTATTTGAAAACCTGGGGGTACGACACTGAACGTATGACTAGGCAACCGCCTGCGGTGCGTTTTCAAGCAGAATACAGCAACGAGTGTTGGCATTTCGACCTCAGCCCATCCGATCTCAAACACGTAAAACAGCCATCATGGGTGGAACCGGGTAAGGGTAATCCACTACTGATGCTGTACAGCATTGTTGATGACCGTAGCGGTGTATGTTACCAGGAATACCACTGTGTTTATGGGGAGGATGTGGAAGCTGCATTGCGTTTCTTATTTAATGCGATGACGGTGAAAACAACTGATGGATTTCCCTTTCATGGGATTCCAGAAATGATTTACACCGACAACGGACCAATTGCTAAAAGCCACGTATTTCAAAACGTGATGGATTGCCTGAGAATCAATCTTGTCACCCACATGCCTGCGGGTAAAGATGGTCGCAGGGTAACAGCTCGCTCCAAGGGCAAAGTGGAAAGACCTTTTCGGACGGTCAAAGAAGCTCACGAGACTCTGTATCACTTTCACGAACCCGAAAGCGACGTTGAAGCTAACTTGTGGTTACGCCAGTATTTGTTGCATTACAACGACAAACCACACCGCATAGAACCGCATTCGCGGATAGAAGATTGGTTGCGAAATATACCAAAGTCTGGTTTACGTTCAATGTGTAGTTGGGAGCGATTCTGTAACTTTGCCCGCGAACCACAACGTAGAAAGGTTGGGTCAGATGCCAGAGTATCAATTGAGGGCGTAGCTTACGAGGTAGAGCCAGACTTGGCTGGTGAAACCGTCGTCCTTTGGTGGGGTTTATTTGACAACGAGCTATACGTTGAGTTTAGCGATCGCCGCTACGGGCCATTTTACCCGGTTGATGGGCCCATCCCACTACATCGCTATCGCAAACACAAGAAAACTAAAACCGAAGAACGGGCAGATAAAATTGCCGATTTAGCTAAAAAGTTGGGCTTGCCACGGACAGCTTTAGACAAAAACGCGGATCTACAATTTCTGGTGGATAAGTACAAGGAACTTACGCCAACCATCACACCTTTTAATGACCCCGACCCATACCAAGAATTTACTTATCCCACTGTACTGTTTGCTAAAAGGGCGATTTCCGATTATCTGGCTAAACCGTTGGCTAAATTGTCTACTGAACAGTTGGTATTTATTGATGCATTGCTAGCTGAGACTTTGACTAAAAAAGTGATTATTGAACGAGTGCGGCAGTATTTCCACTCAAATAAAGGAGGGGAACACAATGCTCACTGAAGTTATGGAACATTTTCGGTTGGTTAGGGAATTCCCCAAGGCTGGGTACTACGAGACGGAACACCAAAAGCAAATGTTCAAGGATATTAAAGTCGCAATTCATTCAGGGAAGTTGGTTGCTATCACGGGAATTATTGGCTGTGGCAAGACAACCACCTTGCGACGTTTGTTTGAGGTTTTGGAGAAGGAAGGCAAGATTTTAGTCTCAAAGTCCCTTTCTGTCGATAAAGATCGGGCGACTCTACCAACACTAATTGCTGCCTTATTCTACGATTTATCCACAGATAAGGAAATTAAAATCCCAAAAGACGGCGAAAAACGGGAACGGGAACTGCGCGACCTGATTAGAAAAGGTAAAAAGCCGGTGGCACTGTTTGTTGATGAGGCTCATGACCTACACTACAGCACTTTAACGGGACTTAAACGTTTAATCGAGGTAGTTGAAGATGGTGGTGGCACACTTTCAGTGGTATTAGCTGGTCATCCCAAATTGAAAAATGATTTACGCCGTCCCACTATGGAAGAAATTGGGTATCGGGCAACGGTCTTCTCCTTGGAGGGTATTGTTGGTAGCCAGCGAGAATATATTGAATGGTTAGTATCTAAATGCATTGTTGAAGATACCCAAATAAGTGACATATTGTCGGCGGAAGCCATTGATTTACTTGCCATGCGCTTGAGGACACCTCTGCAAATCGAGCAACATTTGACACTCGCATTCGAGGCTGCATACCTCTTTGGGGAAAAACCTATCACTACGGCGATTATTGAGTCCGTTTTATCTAAGCAAATTGATGACTTAGAACCCACCTTAACCCGTCATGGTTATGACGTGAGGGGCTTGGCGGAACAGTTTAATGCTAAACCTGCTGAAATTAAATTGCTGTTTCGCGGACAACTCGATCCAGCGCGATCGCGTGAATTACAGGAACAAATGCTAGCGGCTGGGTTGCCGCTTTGAGTGGATTAAAAACGCAAGAAAAATGGAAGTATTTATAGTTGCAAATAATCCTGGTTGAAACCGATGATTGCAGGTTGGTTGCATTTAATCCTGGTTCAGTTGCAATTAATCCTGGCTGAAGCGTAATTATAGTTGCAGTTAATCCTGGTTTGAAAATGTCTTGATTGCAGGTTTGAGCGATTAGTATTGCAGGTCGTTACAACTAAGCAACTTCTGTGATGCCGTGTCTTACATGAAACTCGAAAGCCAAGCATGATTGGAAAGGTGTAACTTCGCACCACTGTTGCGCGGTTGCACCTCTTTTCTGGGTGTGGGTTCGTACAGATGAGCAATCCTGGTAGTTCAGGTCGCGCTTGCTCATTTGACCCCAGAACCACCATACCAAGAGGTATTGCTGTTATCTCTAAGACTGCTAAATGCTGCTCAAACGTCCGCTTTTCGTCAAAGATGGAACAGCAATACTGGTAGGTTTTAAAGATGAAAAAGTCATTCGAGAAAAATTAGGGCTTTAGTAGCCAAACCCTTATCCCCAGACCCATCCAACTAAATCGGCAAAACCCTCAATGATGAGGCCTTAATTTATAGAAGTGGTGGACAGCAAGCGCAATAACAAACGGCAAAATGTTTTTTGGACGTTCTGCACTTCTCTCGGCTCTATCTCTCAGTAACAACTCTACGATACTGCTACAACACTTCTGCCATAATGAGCTGTTGTTACTGTATTGCGGCAGCGGTGAAGATAGATCGGCACGGCAAAGCTAAAGTTTTAAAACAGGAAGAAATCCAACGCCTTTTCACCGAGGGGCTTGTAAGCCTGCGAGATCGCACATTATGCGCGGTGATGCTGTACACAGCTTGCCGCGTCAAAGAATGTGTCACCTTGAAAATCAGGGATGTTTACGACAGCAAGGGACGGGTGAGACCAGAGTTGATTTTCCGCAAAGGCAACACCAAGGGTAAACTGGCTACCCGGACTATCCCGGTGCTGGACGATTTGCGCCGTCACCTGAAACTGTACAAACCCAAGACTTCCCACGATGGCTACCTCTTTCCGGGACGTTGGGGGCGGGGGCATTTGCATGAAGACTATGCCGCGCTGATTTTCCGGAAGGGGTGCGAACAGGTTGACATCGAGGGGGCCTCGACCCATAGCTGCCGACGCACCGCCCTGACTCTCATGCACCGCAATGGCGTACCACTGCGGGTCATTCAGGAAATCAGCGGGCATCGCAGTCTGGAACAACTGCAACGGTATCTGGAAGTGGAGTCCGACCAGATTCGCGGCGCGATCGCCATGTTGAGTATGCTTTCTCCCATAGAGACACAAGGAAGTGCCGAGCCAAGCCCTAATAGCGACCAATACCAGCCGTTTTAGATCGGGATATGCACCTATCCCGATCTAACCCTTTACAGCCTAAATTCAACCACTCCCGGTCACGATTCCCACTTACTCTTGGTGTCTCCTACCAATTTCTATACGCAGAGGTATTACGGTTAGTTCAGATACCTTCTTGGCGCTTTCGCATCCTGGTCTCACCAACAAGTACGAACCATAATATCATTGAAGATATATATCATATATGATAAGTTATAAGAATGTGCTGGAATGTTGAATTGCATCCTTTATTTGCACAGGAGTTCTTGGAGTTCTCTGAAGCGGTGCAGGATGCTTTGTTAGCCGAAATCGCCTTGCTGGAAAAGTACGGCCCGCTGCTGGGCAGACCGCATGTGGACACACTTAACGGTTCTAAACACGCAAATATGAAAGAGCTGCGATTTACAGCAGATAACGGTGTGTGGCGAGCGGCCTTTGCCTTCGATCCGCAGCGTCAAGCCATTGTGCTGGTCGCTGGCGATAAATCTGGGACGAGTGAAAAACGATTTTATAAGCAACTGATCAAAAAGGCCGATAAACGCTTTGACAATCATTTGAACCAGTTACAGGAGGAAGAGCAATGACCAAAGGGAAAATCTTACAAAGTATATGGGATAATTTGCCGGACGACCGCAAGGAGCGCATACAGGCGCGGGCGGAAGAATTAGAAATGGAATATCTCACCTTGCAGGAGCTACGAAAAGCCGCAGGATTGACACAGGCGGAAATTTCCAGAAACTTGGAAATGCCACAGTCGAACGTTTCACGTCTAGAAAGAGAATCGGATATGTTACTTTCAACTCTCCAAAACTACATTGCTGCGATGGGCGGCAGTCTCATTATTACCGTTGAGCTTCCAAATAAGCCACCTGTTCGCCTCAACATGCTAAGTGACCTTGTAGACAGTTAGGTTACGAACAAGATGATCCAAGCTACCCAACTCCAAACGCTTGTAGCGCATCTGCGATCGTTACCATGAGGGTCATCGGCGCAACAGGTGAGGGGATAAAACCGCATTTCTCATAGAACTGCTTCGCTTCAACAGAAATGGCATGAACAAGAATCGCCCTGATTCCGGCAATCTTTGCTGCCTGGAGGGTACGAAGCACTGCATCACGCACTAGAGCATACCCAAGACCTTGCCCTTGCCAATTAATATCTACCGCCAGCCGACCAATGACCATCACGGGAATCGGGTCTGGCATATTGCGCCGGACTTTACCAGGAGCGGTGGTATTGATGACACTGCCATTTGCTAAACAATAATAGGCGATCGCTTTCTGACCCACCGTTACCACGTAAGTTCTGGAAGCTCCGCTAGCTTCGTTTTTCAAAGCACGTTTTTTTAACCACTCATCCAGTTCGGCATTACCGGAATCAAAGTTTTCTAATTGATGCTCGGCATTGAGAGGTTCTGGAGCCTGAATTTGTTGTTCTTGAGAGCCTGTCACGCCCTACTCCCCCACGCCCTGTTCCCAAGGTGCTTTCTTGGTGAGCAACTTCCGGAGGTTGGCATTGGTGGCAGGTGGCTGATCCAGTAATTCGACAAATTGCTGAAACTTTTCATCATCCAGCATAAACAGCCGCCGATCTAGCAAAACTGCTTCTGCTTCTCGACAGGCGGTCTCCAGCATGAAATCGGAACGGTTCTTGCCCAGGGCTTCTGCTGCTCGGTCAATTAAATCCCGTTGTCCCTGGTGTGCCCTGATGTTGATAGTGACATCACGGTTTTGATGGTTGGACGATCCTGTTTGGGGCTGCATAAATCGCTTGTTTTTCTTTGTCCACACAATGAGTATACAATTTTTGTATATACAATGCCAATACAAAATTGGCGTTCGCAGGGTTTAGCCAGAGAGATTAAAAGCGGGTTTGATTTTGCAAATGCGCTAGCAGTTCCTCACTGGGCGGATTTTCAGCTAGCCACTGCTCGGCCTCATGCCGGAGAATCGGGGAACTGGACTCCCGCATTAGCAGCCGTTGGGCAAGCTGCTCCATTTTTTGACGAAGCACCGGGGGCAAGTGCAGGTCTTCTGCCATACAGTATGTTTTAACCCAGTGTTTCGCTTGGGCGATCGTCTGGAGTTTCAGGCGGGCTGCCTCTCGATGCTGCTCTGGGGTACAGCTGACGGTATTGATAGCAGAATTGCTATCAATACCGTCAGCTGTACCTGTTGATGATTCCGGTTCCTCTGGAGAAGAAACATCAGGGAGAGAAGCAGCTGCGTGAGAAGTGATAGAGGTATCAGGTGCTGATGAGCCTGCATTGCTGACACCTGGGTGTATAGAGACGGGTATAGAAAAGGGTATAGAAACTGGTGGAGAAGTTGGTATAGAAGCTGGTACAGACACAGGTGCTGACTGGAGGTTGATAACAATGTCGCTATCAGCCGAGCTGACAGGTTCTGTGATATTTGGGCTGTGGATGGGTATCCCGATTGTTTCAATGATTGATAAGTCTGATTTATCAAACTTTTGACAGTCGCCGGAATTTGAAAGACATTGGCTTTGCTTATGAATCACTGAAGAATCACAATCGGATTGTTGATTGTGAGAATTAAATTCTGGATTTTTAAATCGTTGATTTTCAGATTGTGGATTTACAGTTTCAAGTAAAATCTCATCTTGAACAAATTGGGGATTATGAGAATTAGATTCTTGGTTTTCAGGTGACTGATTCTCACAGGCCCGATTTTCAGATGTATTTAGAATCTCACGTTGAGAGCTGATGGCGGGCTGACGGCTAACGCCGTCGCTCGCATCAGCCGAAGGTAGATAAAAAACCTTCATTATAGGGGGGGGTGTGTAAATCTGCTGAGTCTGGTGCTGTAACAAGGGTTCCAGGTTTTCGTCAGCTAGCCACGGATCTGGTAATTTTGGGTATTTTTCGGGCTGTAAGGGGGCTATAACTGGCTCTGGAGAAGCATTTACATGCTGTTTGGGGGTAGGGGTGTTTTCTTGCCCTTCGTGCAAAGGATGCCACAACCACAGGTATTCTGGCTTATGGAGTGTAGTTTGGCTCGTCCCCTTCCCGTATTGCTGTTTAGAAGCAGCAATGATTGCTTTGGCACGTTCGCTGGCGGTAGCAGGAAATTTCCCTTGCCCTTTGAGGTTGGCGACAACAGCAGTAATTCGTTCCAAGGTTTCCTGTTGGCGTTGCTGGTTGGGATGCGGGAAAGCAATCAGGTTGTTATTGCCATAACTAGCAGCAAAGTGTTCGCGGTAACTGGCCGAGCGGTTGGGGTAGGAAGGATACGGTGTATAAAATCCTTCACAGCACTTTGCCCATTCGGCAGCACGTCGTTCAATTTCGTGCTGGTGGCGGCAATACTGGTGGTAGCCGGGAGCAGCCAGGGCGGTTGTGACAATGTAGTCAATCAGTTTTAGCCCGCTAAGATTACCAAAAACAATACCATAGCAAGCGATGTCCTTCAGCAGGTCGTTGGTTTGGTGAAAATCTGTCCAGCCTTCCCTGATGCGTTCCAGCAGATCTTGTTGCCACAGAAAGACGGCATTACTCATGCCGTTGTCTGACCAGAACATTTTCTGTTTGCTGGCGGCGGCGATCGCCTGCTGTAATCCCTGATCATCTTGTCCTTGAGCTGACCAATTGGCAGCCCGTAGGAATTTCGCCAGGTCATTACTTTCGATTTGCCAGTCCGCATCTAATATATATGACCCCGCTTGCAGGGGCAGGCGATGGGCTTTGAAACTCGTGGGCTTGTCTTTACTATAGGGTTTGGGATTGGGGAAGATTTCTAACTGCCCGCCCTTGGTCGTGAGTCTGGCTTCCTTCAGGGCCAGCCACACCGCACAGGCCAGAGAAAAGGAATGTATTTCTGAGCCGAAAAAATAATAAATATGAATACCGCCACTGTCACTGCTTTGGATTACCACAGGACGGCATAAGCCGATTTTCTCCAGTGCGGCCAGCACTTTGCCATAGGCTTGAGGGTTGTTATAGGGATGGTATTGGCTGTTACGGTCAATGTCGAGCATGAGATAGCGCGTCCATTTACCAAACTTCAAGCCCAGCAACACATCCGGGTTCAAGTACTGACTCCAGAGGTTTCGCGGCTGGATGGGATAGCGGCTTTCTGTCTGCCAGGCAGGACGCTCACCCTCGCTTGGTACGGGTGCGTAAATAAACCCCCAAGGATGGTAAAAATACTGGAGAAATTTTTGACCCAATATATCTTCTGGCAACAGTCCCTCAAGGGTACTGTATCCTTTTTTCTTCTTTTCTGGCTGCATGACAAAAAATTTCCCATGAAAATTTTTCACCAGCAGCAAGCACTGGAAACAGCGTTGTGATAAACTAATGGCAATGGGAAGGCCAGACTGACTATAATGTCAGCCTGCTTAAAAAGCAGAATGGACTTTTCAGCTTGGTTAGCCGTTATCAGGCTGTTTTATCAGCAGGATCTACCAGAGTCAAACCGAGGCATTAAGAATGCCGTTTTAAGTTTTCCTGGGGGATAAGCATAAAACATAGTCTGCTCGCGGTGTATCAGGGACTAAGGAAGGCACCCTCAGTGTGGAATACAAATCTCTCCTGCTGTATGTGCCTGCTGCGATTCGGGAAAGCACGCGGGAATTGTTTTCAGTCGCCAAACCAAAAGGGCAATTTCCGTGGCAAAATCCCATCAGACAAACAAAAATCTATATGAAATTTATTTGCCTTTTAATAAGGATACTCCCTGACAGAGCTTTTTTATCAGGGAGTTTTGCCTTGTTAAATTTTCTTCAAAAAAATCCTCCTAGAGAAGGATCTCTGATTTTTTAGTCGAATAGAGGCCAGGGTGGTAATAGAGAGAGTTAGCATTGTTCTCGCTGCCATAGATTTTTGCTGACGCTTCATCTCTCTTCTCTCCTCTTGGTTTTGGGTGTCTGTCTGAGCTGATTCAGGTTGAGTCGGTTGAGGACAGACTATAGCAGGTGTCTTTGGTTGAGGCTGTCAGAGATAGGCTTTCTCTGTGGCGACTACAGCCTGTCATCCCTTGCCGTGGTCTGCCTTGGCCTGCCTTGAGAGAGCAGGGGGAGCTGGGGAGGCTGGGGGAACTGGGGGAGAAAAACACTTTTATGCAACGCTGGTGAAACTTGTTCATGGGGGCTGCCTTGTTTTTGACCACAGTGTGCGTAAATGCCGTAATTAAGGCAGTGGCCCCGCAAGCAAGCCGTATCCTCCTGCCGTGGCTGCCGTGTTTGCAGTGTCAGGGTTGCCTTGTTTCTGCTCTACTGCCGTGTGTGGGCTGAGAACAGGGTTTTCGTTAGCTGTTACGGCAACAAGGCAGTGCGGCGGTTTACCAGTCGGCTTTGCACCAGCTATCTGCCCCATCAAAAATCAGCGTTCCGGCTGCCACTAATTCCGCTAGGGCGTGAAAAATCTGCGCGTCCGTGTAACCGGACAAGCGACTGGCTTTTTTCATGTCCCGCAAGGTTTTGGGGGATTGGGCTTTGACGGCATCGAAAAAGGCCAGAACATCTCTAGCGCTGGGGGACAGTTCGGTTGACTGTTCCGCTTGCCTACTCGATTGCACTTTGGCGATCGCGTTTGTGAGTTCCTGCCTTTCAACTATGTTTAAGGAATCCTGGGGCAGTGTTGGTTGGTGGCTGGGGTGGTTGGCATCGGTTAATTCCGGAAAGAAAGTCAGCAGGGTACGGGCGGGATCTGGCTGTCCCGTGAACGGGTTGGTTTCGGTTTTCAGCCACGCTGGGATGGTGCCGATTTCGCCTCTGGGTAAGGGAGTTGCGAAGCTTTCCGGGTCTGCCAGAAAATAGGTTCCGGTGGCCACAGCAATGGAACGGAGAGTGCCAACTTTTTTGGAAGTCGATTCACAGCCAATAAAGGTGACATCGGCTTTGAAGGTGCTGCTCAGTCCACTGGTATTGCCTGTGCCTACCCAAGAAGTCAGGTTTTGACCGTGCAGCACGACGAAAATCTGTGCGCCTTTCTTACTGGCGCGGGACAGCAGAAATCGGATCATCCATTGCTTTTGTTCCGCTTCCAGATAGTCTGACAGGGCGACAGCTTCATCAATGACAATGATGCGGTCGGCGTAGGCCCCTACCGCCGCCTTGTCCATCTCCCGCAAGTAGCGGTACAGTTCCGCCGCGACGGATTTATCTGGTTCGTCCTTTTCGGGGAAACTGTAGGCGCAGATTAGGCGATCGCAGTGGAAGGGATAGAGGTCACATCCAGCACTAAAGTAGTGAACTTTCAGATCGGGAGATAAGGCGCTCTCAAGGATGGCGAGGATTGCCATCAGGGTTCCCTTGCCACCGCGCTGGTTGCCGCAGATAACGGTAATTTGTCTGTCCACGCATTTGGCGAGGTCGAATCCTGCCTGGTGTAACAATTTGATAATCTGTTCGGCGCGTTGGTTGAGTGGTAACGCTAGGAGCGAATCGATATTGATAGGGGTTGAGGGCGTGGATTGCTTGGCAGGTAACGGGGTATCTATTCGCCTTGCTGCGCCGTCTGTTACACCAGGAGGGCTGTCCTTGAGATTAACGGTTGGTGGTTCAGGGAGAGACACCGTTGTCGGCGGCGGCAGGGAAATGATTTTGGGTTGTGGGAGTGCGGTTCTCTGCGCTTGCAGTGCCTGCACAATGCGGTAATTAAGCTGTGGGTCAAGGGACACTGAGGCCAGATGTTGATTTAAACTGGCTTGGTCGGGCAATGCCCCTTTGTAATCTATGTAACGGTCAAGTAACCAGCGATACGCATAAAACCGTTTCCCCGTTTCTACCTGGTCAAGATAGGCACTGAGAGGGGTGTTAAACTCGCGGAGCATGGCAAACTCGTAGCGTTCATATAAATCGAGGTGGAACATCAAATCTGCCAGCTCGTTTTTTTGGCTAAACCAGTCTATCCGCGCTTCGCTGTCCCCCATTGCTGCCAAGAATTCAAAGAAATTGCCGCGTAAAAAGGGAAGGGGGGCGAAGCAGTGCGAATCGTTTAAATCCTGGCCCACCGACCACACATAGCCTACGCCAGCAATCAGCGCCCCAATCGGAGCTAAGGGACTGGTGGCGTAACAGACTGCCCCAACAGCAGTTCCGGCCAGGGTAATCAGTTTGGCAACATTCATCTGTGCCCGTCCCCTCTGTCCTCGGTACAGTAACTGGTCTTGGCGTTCCACCAGCCAGGAAGCGGCATTTCCAGCTTCTAAATGTTCAATGCAGGGGTAATTGTCCCTGAGCCGTGCGGTTTCTCTGGTGGTCAGGGTGGGCAAGGGTTGAGGTGGATTAACTGATTGGGGTGCAATCGGGGTTGAGGGTTCTGGTGGGTGTTGACGATCAAAGAAGTTCATAGTGATTTACTTCCCCAAGTAGACGCTTTGTAACCTCAGCGGAGCCGGAGACGCTCCGCCTCCGATAAAGAGTATGATTGAGGTACGAAATTTTACTTGCTGGTTAATTTCCAAATGCTGTATCCCACCTCGCCAGCGCACATGGTAGCGATGTTATAGGCGAGACAGGCGATAATCTGCCCAGGATTGGTGTAACGGAAGGGGTTGCGACCAGCAAAGGTTGTCACAATATCAAACACCCAGAAGAAAAGGGCGATCGCTCCTCCGGTATGTCGTTCCCGCATCCCGGCGCGTTTATAATCCCCCCAGAGGGCTTGAGATAAATCAATTTTGCCCGTGGGTTTGGCTGGCAGGTTGTACTGGGTGCTGGCTTCAAATTCTACTTTGGCTTGGTCAGGACGCTTGCCGCGTAGGGTTCTAGCTTCCATAATTTGTACGAGGGCGCTGATGCCCACTGATAGCCAGAACAAGGGATTAAAGGGTAAGGTCAGCCATCCGAGCCAGCCGATCCAGGTGCTTTCAAACCACGGTAGTAGAGGTGTTCCTTGAAACATTACCTGCCAGATACCATCCGTACTAAGCAGGGTTCCAGTGAAAAATCCCAGTGCCCCTAAAATTTTTGAGCCGCTTGAGCCTGGAGTAACGAATTGCGCCAGGATGTAGGAAACAAAGCTGACGGGGATGGAGATGATATTTACCAGCCACTGAGCAACAATTTCTACATAGTTAATGACGGATTTTTGCTTTTGTTGCTGTCGGTTGGATGTCGTTTCCTTAGTATCTTTATCAAGCAATGTCATAATTGCTACCTCTGTTTAGGTTTAAGCAAAAAGAAGGGCTGGGGTAGCGAAGAAGTAACAATTAACAACTCTCTTTCCCCCCCTGCTTCCCCAGCACCCTCTGCTCCCCCTGCTCTTTCAGAGGACAGGGGCGTTGTTACAGACATTCTGGTAGTAGTGTTTCCACAACCATTGACGGTTGCGGATTTGACCGATGCATGTACCAGCAGCGTCATAGACAAACACTTCCTCATCCGCTAGCCAGCCAGTAGTATCTGGTTTGGGGTTGCGTCGGGGGGTATCATAGTAGCCGCGAATCTTCAGCTTCTGTCCGTTTGGCAGAACACCTGTTTGTGCTAGTTTGTCGGCGGTTTGTTTACGCTGCTCAATTCTGCTGCGTTCTAATTCTTCACTGTTGCGTAGTTGTGCTTGCTCTAGGAGGTTTTGGGCTTCTAGTTGGGAACTGGCGTTAAACGCCTTGAACTGTGATGGCAGTTTGAAGATTAAGGGGGAAGCGACACACAGCAATCCCAACAGCCCAAAGGTGGCTGGTATTTGATAGCGTGTCATGGGTTGGTAGAAATGGAATGTTCAGGGGCTGGATGTTGACCCAGCCTTCAGTTATTGCTTGCTGTCCCGGTGAATGCTATGCAGGAGATTTTGCTTGATTGACTAAGGCTTCGATGAGGCCCAGCTTGTCACTGGTGGAAAGTTCATCAAGCCGCACCATCGCCTCTTCTACGCTGGCTCTAATGTCATCTTCTTGTTCAGCGCAGACATCTTCTGCCAATTTCACGATCATCCAGAGGCGTTCGGTGTTATTGAGTTTTTGGAACTGCGCTCCCCACGCTTCTTGCATTTCTGCCAGTAATCCTTCGTCCCCTGGGGTGTATGCGGTGTAGTAGCCAATTGGTTTCATGAGATTGCCCTCTCTTGCCCTACTGCAATTTGGCACAATTGATTGGTCAACAAATCCAGCAGGTGTTTGATATGTTGTGGGTGCTGGTAGGCGAACTGCCGATGATTGGACAAACTATTCTGTTGACCCTGATTTAGGGCAGTTACATTTTGTCGCATAATAATAATGATGTCCTTATAGTTTTCGTGCTTGATGAATCTGTAAGGAAACAAGTACCCCTGATTTGGTAGCCAGCCTGGGCAGGGGTGCTATCTTCCTTTGCTCAAATTCGCTCAGGGCGTATGCCAGTTCGTCCAATGCTTGGATAGCATCGCCTATGCGTAAATCGGGGTTATATGTGCCGGAACAGACTAGTTCCAGCACTGTTGAGTCTTGCGCTAAATCATTGATGGATTGGCGAATGTCTGCAATCTGAGCCAAGACATTTGCAGGTGATGGTTGCGGTGTTTGTGCGATCGCGGGTTTTTCTCTGCTGCTGTTGTTGGGTATCATGCGGCCTCCTGTTCAAATAATTCTCCTAATTGGTAGTCCAAACTAAAATCATCGGCTTCTGCGGCAGCCGCTACAGACTCCCCTGCTCTACCCTGCGATATGAAGGAAAAGTTCCGGGCAGAGGGTGAGAAACTCAGCAGCCAGTCCACTAGCCGTCCCAAAGGCATTTTGCGAGTAATACCGTGGGCTAGTTTGTGTTCGTAAAGGGCACGGTTGACCAAGGTTGAGTAATCTATCGGGGTCAATGTCTCTGGGGTTTTTCCTAAAATTCGCTCTGCCTGGGTTTCTAGATATTGTTGTAAATCTTCTTCCAGGCGTACCCGTTTTAGTTCCGCCATGTTATTTACCTCGCTGGTAACGACCTTCGGCAATTCGCTGTAAGCCCAAAGCATTTGCCCAGCAAGCTTCTGGGATGGGGGTAATGCCTGCTTTCTGGAATTTTTCTTGGGCGAAAGGCAAGGCTGCGCCACCACCCCAGGCGACGAGGCTTTGAGCTGCATCCCGCCATTCCTCTACTTCTGCTAAAGCCAAGCGGATGCGGTCATCAAGCCAGGTTTTGAGATGACGGGTGTAGAGATGCTGAAAACTGAAGTTTCGGGTGCCGTACTTCAAACTGTGGTTTTCAATCGCTTGGCGGATTAGTTCGGTGTTACCCGCTTTACCTGTACCGAGGTCTTTCACCAGTTCGACATCGGCGGCGATCTGCTCTAGCAAATCAACACATCCCCCCACTGCCAGCACATTGCGGTGAATAATCTTGCCACTGGGAGCAAACACTGTAGGAATAACGGTGGATGTGCCAAAGTCCAAGGCGATGACATGACCGGAGATGTCAATCAGGGGGTCTGGTTTGTAGGCGGCACAAAAGGCATAGCTGCCAGCTCCTTCAGGCACTACAAGGGAGACTGTGAGAACAACCTGGGTTTTTGGTTTGTCTCGACCGCCAAAACTTACGGTATGGGTGCCACTGGTTTTGGTGGTGACCAGTTCCCGGAACACTTGCGTGTTGTGGCTGCTGAGAACTAAGTGCAGATTCCAGTTTTCTTGGGGGGGTAAGCTTGCTAAAGCACCCAATATCATGTGCAGGACGTATTCGGCTTTGAGCGCTGGGTTATCGCTGAGTTTGATATGGGAGGTGGGGGCTTTCCAGGCGGCAAGGCTTCCTGTTAAATACTGTCTGCCTTTCAAATCTTGGCGGCTACCGTCGTGATAGAAAAAATGTCCGCCTTCGGGTGAGGTCAGTTCGTCGTGGAGTTCCTCGCGGACTTCGACGATTTTGGCAGGGGTGCGGACACGCTGTTGTGCTGTGCCAGTGCCGAGGGCGAGTTTTAGTAAGCCAGCACCTGTATCTACCCCGGTGGAGATCATTGAGCTGGTTTGTCCGTTTGCAGCTTTCTTTGGCTGCATCAATATCATGTGTTTTACCTCTCTGTTATGGAAATATCTGCGCTTTCTTCTACAAAGCGCTGTCTTTTATTGGCTGAAAAGCTCTGTCACGCCAATCTGGTCTGTTTTTCCTATGACGTGGGATATTTTGGTCTGATGTCCATCACTTTAGCACACATCAGTTTGATTTTTATCACACTGATAAAAATTGAGAGTAATTACGGTGATGTGCGTAAAATGGATGGCATGATCGACAAAAAGACCCAATCTGGCAAAGATCGCCTCAATGTAGATATTCGAGGTTTGCGGGAAGCGCTTGAAGCAGTTGCTGATGCTGAGGAGCGCTCTCTTTCCAATGCTGCACGAATTCTCTTGATTGAAGCACTGATGGCGCGTGGTCTAAAAATTGACAAGCCTGATGCTGCGCTATGTGTCAGCAATGACGATACTATCCATTCTGTGGTTAAACGGAATATCAATAAGCTAAAAATTGCCGGCATCAAGAATCTTAAAGCTCTTGCAAACGGTGAAGTTCTGCCAACTAGAGCAGATTTCGTTAAAATTGCCTCTGCCCTAGAACTAACCGATCTAGAACAGCGTGAATTGTGGCAACGTACTTTCAACAACCTCAATGAGGATGAGTTGCCAGATGAATCTTCTTAAGAAATTTGAAAACCGTCAGATTGGGATTGAGGAAATGAGCAATTCCCGGAAACGTACTACTATTGACCTTTCTGTTGTTGGCGATCGCATTGAGCAGCTTCGCCATGACTCTGCATGGAAGGCTTTAACCCTATTAAAAAAAGTTCTAGTTATTCTAGTGAACTGACACGCCTAAAATGATGCAATAGATTTTTGATGAAGTTGATATAAATCAATGCTTTCTCGTTTTTCCTAATGCACCAAATTAGCTGTGTCAGTCCACTAGAACAGAAAAAAGAGTGAATTTGATTAAAACCCACATTCCATACGTAGAGAACTATACAGAGTAATAATCCGCACGTCGGAAACCGCCTCTTACTCTGCCAAATTCACTAAGCCCAAAATACAAGACATTCTGGTACGGTTGGGAAGGAGTGACATCTGACATTAACTGTACTCTGCCAAGATTTTCAAAAAGTGACGCAAATTTACACAGTGTAACAGCATCATCAGCAATATAATCCGATCCTAAGTCAGAACTAGCTACTCTCAGTAAAGAAGCGTGTTTTTCAATACGTTTTTGGGCCGTCTTGACATCTTTTTCATAAAGGTCATCAAGTACATAAAAAGCTACTTCACTTGTCCATAATGCCAGGGAATGTTCAACAACTAAATCTGGTGCTAAATTGCCTGCAAACGCTAATGCAAATTCTGGCTTCTGACTCTTACGAGCAAACGTATCTACATATTGCACTGTTGCTTTGCCAACAGGCATTTGGCTTTTTTCTTCAGGTATACCAAGCTCAAAAACTAACCAGTATGTTTCACCAACAGCTAAATCTGGAACAAAAATTTTGATTCCTTCTTCTTCCGTTATTAAATCAGCTTCTGATGTAACCCCAAACTCTTCTTCTGCATTCTTTTTTGCTTCCTGAGCATCTTCTATTACAGCAGCCCTTTTTGCAGGTTCTGTAATTAAATCATGACCATACAAGTAAAGAATCTCAATATCTCGTCCAATATCTACTTTAATTTGAACATTAAGAGCTGCTAAATGCTCTCTTCTGTGCAATTCCTCTTGAAGGCTGTTTTTAATATCATCGATATCCCTTACAAAAGTAGATTTACCACCCGTTAAGCCTGCTAGGGCATCAAGTTCCTTAGTATTAGCATCTGACCCAAATGCAAATGTTGATAAGCGGATATTTCCGCGTGTTTTAGAATTATTTCCGCGTATTTTAGAATCTATATTTTGTCTAATTTTAATCCAGTTGGTTTCTCCCGACATTGGATTTCCATCTGAAAATAAATATATATGATTCAAAGTATTATTATTTCCGTAACGATTTATCTCGTCTATACCAAACGATAATGCTACGTTAATATCTGTTCCGCCATCTGCGATCATACCACTGATAATTTGACTAAAATTATCAAAATTAATTTTACTAATACGGGTTGCTTTTAATAAAGTTTTAGGCTGTGTATCAAAAGTAATAATTCCAATCACATCATCATCTTTCATCCTTTGAAATAATTCTTTGATTGAAGACTTAACATCATTCAATTTGTCCCCGAACATCGAGCCACTCGTATCTATAACAAAAATATAATTAGCCGATGGTGCTTTGTTTTTAGGATGATCTGATGGAGCAAGATCTGAGGTTTTCAAAGCAATTTCTAAATAATGTGTAGCTCGTTCATCACGCTTTTGGCTCAGCTGAATTGGAGCAATTCCATAGCTAACTGCTAGAGATTGTCCAGCTTCAGGGGAGGGGACTCGCTCACTATTGATAAAATCATCGAAGCGAATATTCCTTTGGTCAATCAATTCTCCTTGGTCTATTAAGTCTTTTATCCCAACATTTAGTCTAGTTCCAAATTGATTATTTCTTCTTATAAATAAGCCATCATGGGGCAAAGATTGGGTTTTTGGATTAAATTGAAAATCATAACCAGCATCATCCTGATAATATTTTCCTGAGTAAGAATCTGCTGATAATTCATATTGTGGTGAACATGCTGGTACGTGGATGTCAAAGTCACAGTCAAAGCCAGAAGAAGATCCTATTAATGAATTTTTTATTTGACCACTTCCACTTAATGAATTTTTTATTTGACCACTTCCACTACCAAGTGAATATGTTTGAATATTACAACAATCTTCTGTTATGTAAAAATCTAAACCCGGAACAAATTGTAATAATATTTCTTCATTTAGTGCAGGTTCCCAGTATTCATAAATACTTCTGGCTGTAGATTCAGAAACTTTAAATAATAAACCAAGAGTTCTAAATTCTAAACTAAAATTTGCTCCAACAAAAAGAGATAACAATATTTCTGCTTCTACAGCATATTTTAATTCATTTAATTTTTTGTCTCGTTGAACGAGCATTACTATTCTATTTTTATTTGTTAAGTCATCTTGATCGCGTAATATTATTTCTGATATCAATCCCTGCAATTCTTCATAGCTTCTGCCTAGCAAATACTGTGTTTCCTCAGGATGTTCTTGAATATATTCCCAAATAGTTTGATTGGGGTGGATCGTAATATATTCTTCAATGCGTTCAATAATGCGTTCAATATTTGTCATAATTTAATACCATCAAATATAGATTAAGTTTTTGAATATTTAAAACTATACAATTTTCCCATCATCTATGGAAATTGGGCATTTTTTCTCTAATTCATAACTAGTTAAAACTATTGATGAAAATAAATTTTCTTTCTCCAAACAGTCCAACCAGCAATTTAGTTCATCGTACATACCATAAATTTGACTGGCTATGATTTTAGCTTCTCCCCTGTAATTACCACCCATCAACAACAAAATTTTAATCTGCAACACCAAACTAGATAGATGACCTTCATTCAGTTGCAAAGCTTTACGGATATACTCAAGCGCAACTGGTTTATTATCTTTAGCTATAGCTACTCGGGCTTTCCAATACCAAGACTCTGGTGATTGACTGTCAAGTCTCTTAGCTTCATCAAATTTTTCTTCGGCTTGAGCGAATTTTTTGTTTTTTAATAATTCATAGCCTTCCAATATCAACTGATTTTGAGGTTTTACACCCTTAATTTCTCTCTCTCGCTCCTGAATTCTTTGTTTGATTTCTTTAATATCTTTTTCTAATTTGCGCTGCTTGCGTAGCTCATCTTCATTACGTAGTTCATCTTCTAGCTCCTTGAGCAAGCCATAATCTTTCTCAAGTTCTTCTTCTTCATGTTGACGCAGATTCAATCCTTACCTCCTTCGTAGCTTAGTTACTAATTGCTGCCAAGCTGACTTGATGTTGAACCCGCTTCCTAATTCCAACTCACCTTCGTATTCCACAAGCAGAGGAATAATAGGCAATGTGATTTTCAATTTGTGTTTAGCATCCAATTCCGGATCTTTAATAATTTTTTCAGCGATAGCAGCTTGACTTGGTGGTAAAGAAGGCAGACGTTCATCCAGAACTGCCAGCATCTGCTGCATCTCTGCTTCCGAAACCATGTTGTTATCCAATGCTTGTAGTAAGTTTTCGGTCAGAACTAATTGCGTCTGGTTGAGTTCTTTGGTAATAGAGCCAATAATAGTTTTTTCGGAAGCGTTATAGCGATCCAATATTTGAAGTTGTTTTTTATAAATTGCAATTTGCCCTGATAGTAAAACGTTTATTTTGTCATCCATCTGCTGTAATTGCCTGCCCACATCATGCACTTGGGTAGGTTCCTTGTCTATTAACTTCTGCTTTAGCTCAGAATACTCCTGCTGATAGCGATCAATAGACTTTCGCTGCCGCTCAATTTCTCTTTCATACCTACCCATAGCACGAGGGTCACTTGCAAACGCTAATTCATCATCGTATTGCTTAAGTAGTTCCCGGTCTCTATCAATATTACTTTCTAGATCTTTTAGTCTTTTTTCGTAAAAATCCAATAATTCCATAGGTATTAGTTCTTAGTTCCTAGAATAAACAGGGAGCTAAAAGGAAAATTTATAGCTATTGCTACGATAGTAGACAATATTTTGAAGATTGTGTGTTAAAGCTTGTTAATACTTCCATTTTGTAGTTATTTCCTCGGTTTGCCCCTCAACGAAAACATTGACTCGGATCATCGTGAAGGTCTCCCGCCCAAGACGTTCTTCTTCCACAACTCACCCAAACTATAATCTTCAAGCCATTCTGACAAATCCTGCCGAGCCAATCTGCGAAGCGATGATTGTCCTCCCAATCGATCAACAACAATTACATCCGCAGCATCAAATTCATTGAGCAGTTCCACAGACTGGGTTGAAACAATAACCTGTTTAGGAACAGTCTTGATCAAGGATGCCAAAATAGTTATGGCATAAGGATGAAGCCCCAGTTCCGGCTCATCCACCAAAATTGTCTCCGGCTGAAGCTCTTCCGGTTGCAAAAAAACCGTTGCCAGACACATAAAACGCAGCGTGCCATCCGAAAGTAGATGTGCCTTAAAGGGAATATCCTGACCCCGCTCGTACCATTCCAGTTCAATAACTTCTTTATTTTGTGGGGAAGGACGCAGGTAAAAGTCCCCAAAGAACGGAGCAACAAGCCGGATAGTTTTGACGATTTTCTGATAGTTTGCTGGGTAGCTGTCACGCAATAAATATAGAAAGGCTGCAAGATTTCGCGCATCAGGACGCAGATAAATATTGTCATTAATACCATGCGGCTGTTTTACATAAGCACTATCGCTAGTGTCATGGAAATGATACACGCGCCACTGTTGCATAATAGGCACGACATAGCTATCAATTTTTGTCCCCGTACCGCTTAAAGCTAACGTCTCAAAATGACCCTTACCTATTTCACGTTCACCACTCATGTTCCACCAGAAGGACTCAGAAGCGAACATCAGGCGGTTATCCTGGGTTGGTTCAAGGGTAGCAAAGTATCCATTATTGCCGAAGTATAACTGAAACTTTAGTTGTTCCGTTGTTTTGCGCCCAAAATGCAATAGCGCATCAGGGCCACCCTGGCGACTGACAAAAACTTGCAGGTTCTGCTCAAGCAACTGCCCCACCATGCGGAAGAAGTCGATAAAATTGGATTTTCCCGCTCCATTAGCACCAATCAAAACATTAAGTTTGTCAAGTTCAAGGTCACATTGGGCGATAGACTTGAAACCTCTTAAAACTATTCTTGATAGTTGTTTATCACCAATATTCCCAGTCATCGAACAGTCTCCCAATATCCGGGCTTATTATCTGCTGGCTTTATTACTCTACCTGACAACCAAAGACTCATGTAGCGCTGCGATCGCCTAAGTAAGTTTTCCCCAGAACTAAACCAACTATCCCTCTGTCTCCCTGTTCCCTGTACTGAATCAGTGCGAGCGCTCCTTTTCATCCTTAATCCACGCGATCGCCTTGGCTTTTGTATATTCGATTGAACCTTGTTCTAAAGCGAAGAGAAGCTCTTTCGGCAGATTCAGCAAAGGTAGCCGATTTTTCACATGGAATTCCCAAGTCATTTTGCCCAAAGAAGCCAGAACCTGCTCTACGACAGTCATTTTCTTGGGCATAACGTTATGCCCAGATTTATCTGCCGCGTGCTTCATTTAAAACAAGCTATGAAAGCCCGTCAATCAATTTAAAAAAGCATACATTACCTTGCGAGATAAGCTTAAAACTAATACAAAAGTACCTCTATCTTTAGGTATAAATATAAAATTTTTTGCGTAAATTATTATTACCCGATGGTTATGTTATTAATCCTTGCCAAAAAAAGGTCGAAAATGACTATTTTAGCTGCTAAAAATTATTGAGGATTATTTATGGAACCTATTTCTATGATTATTGCGGCTTTAGGTGCTGGTGCGATCGCGGCTGCTAAAGATACCGCAGGAACGGCTGTGAAAGATGCCTATCTGGGGTTGAAAACCTTGATCAAGAAGAAGTTTGAAGGCGATGTTCTGGGACAAGCAATGGTAGATGCTAAACCAGAAGAAATCAAGCAAGCTGAAGGTTTGTTGAAAGATAAAATTACCAAATCAGGAGCCGACCAAGATCAGGAAATCATTAATCTAGCTCAGGATTTACTCGAAAAAATTAAAGAACAACCTGGGGGACAGCAAATAATCAATCAAACTCAAACCAACACCATGAGTGGAAATACTGTTGGTGGAAATGTCAACTTTGCACCTGTTCAGCAAGGTTAAGGATATCAGTACTATGGGCGAGTTAGTTGCAAATCATACATCTCAAGAACAGGATAATCTCTTAAAGGATACTAGTGTTGGGGGTGATTTGACTTTCGCTCCTGTACAGATAATCAACTATTATTATCGAGAAGAAGCAAAATTAGTCCTGTCTGATTCTACAGATGCTGATGAATATCTCCCCTGCCCTTATCGGGGGTTGTTTCATTTTGGCCCCAATGATGCGGATGTGTTCTTTGGGCGAGAAATCTTTATCGAAGAAATTTCAGTAGACCTAAAAGTTTTGCGATCGCTAAAAAATGGTAGCTTACGATACATTTTTTGAGGGAAATATACAAAAGCTGAGAGTTTAGCTCAATGATAAGATTACTTTATAAATTAGCATCCAAAAATCAACCAAGATTCAGCCAGATGGTAAACACACTTCGCTCTTTACCCCATAGTTGCGGTCTACAGCTTGACGTAAAAATTCAAGCATCTGTTTGAGGGTAAATAGATGAGAAAAAACTTGTCTAGTACTTCTTTTTAAACGGCTAAGATAATGCCATACTAGATAAATCCAAACGTTAATAATTAAAAACGCCAAAGCTACAAACAGAAGTCTAATTGTTGGATTTTTGATAGTTGTTTTAATGCGGCATTGATTTTTCATCCGATAGCTACTTTCAATTCCGAAACGAAGACGATAGTCATCATGTATTGAATGTAATGACAGCTTAACTTTATAAACAGCGTAAATAAAAAACTCCCGCCCATGCGCTCGTCTTTTACCATTTTTATATGTACAAACTATCCACACATTAAAAGTAACTGAGCCATATTTATCGCTGTTTAAAGTATAACTAGTCTTATAACTACGCCGCCCTCTAATTAATTGTCTAGTTCCGCCATGTTTGCCTCGAACAATAACTGGCATTTCAAATGGGATATCCAAAGCTTGTAACCATCTAATTACAGGTACACAGAAGAATTCTCTGTCTAAATATAATCGTTCTATTTTCAGATTCAAAGGTTCAATCAGTGCTAAAAGATAAGTGATAATCGCTGCCTTAGTATTTTGTTGTTGAATAGCTTTAATAGCTAAGGTGACTCGTTTATTTTTCTTAATTACATAGACAGTAGCGTAAGCATAAAAAGAACAAGTGCCACTTTTAGCTTGACTTCTATAAATATATGGGGCTTCCGATGGTGATGGTTCACCATAATAAGGAATTAAGTTAAAATCAATAGCTATTTTTTGCTTCCCCTGTCGAATTCCTTCTGGTAAACGGCTTTGTAGTGCTGTATTTAAGTCTAATTCTAGAGATTTTAAATCTGAATATTTATCTAAATGGTAACGAATATCGTTGCTTGTCGGAACATTTTTTAAGACTTTGGTTGTGTTTTCAATACTATCCCTTTGGGTGGCTGCTCGAATTAAAATTTCAAAGATATTTTGTTGTTCACATTTACCTTGAGTAGGAATTGGAATATGTTCTGTTAAACAGTTAACTACTTCATTTAAGGTTTTACTATCAGTTAAAACTGGCTCTCTTGAACTCATAGCCAAACTAAATAATCCTCAATTTTGCTTCTTTACCTCCATACTTTACAAAAATTGCATACTACAGATCCAGAACTATGTTTTGGTGGGCGCGTTACCCTTAACTTTTTCGGTGATTAATGAGTTTTACTTATTTATGGCTGCTCAAGGAGTTTTCTAAAAAATGTATCTAATAATACGGTTTTTTTGACAACAGTCAGTTTTATAGGTATGCTCTGTGCGCGATCGCAGAACTTTTAGGTCTACTGAATTTAAAAAAGCATCCATTACCTTGCAAGATAAGTTTAAAACCAATACAAAAGTACCTCTATCTTTGGGTATAAATATAAAATTTTTTGCGTAAATTATGATTAACCGATGGTTATGTTATTAATCCTTGCCAAAAAAAGGTCAAAAATGACTATTTTAGCTGTTAAAAATTATTGAGGATTATCTATGGAACCTATTTCTATGATTATTGCGGCTTTAGTGCTGGTGCGATCGCAGATGCTAAGGATACCGCAGGAACCCGCTCGTACCATTCCAGTTCAATAACTTCCTTGTTTTGTAACAAAGGACGTAGATAAAACCCCCAAAGAACGGGGCAACAAGCTGGATGGTTTTGACGATTTTCTGATATTTTGCTGGATAGCTATCACGCAATAAATATACAGGAAAGCTGCAAGATTTCGCGTATAACTTCTACGACAGTAGAAACTTTAAAACAGTGTTCCCAGCTTTCAGCATCAGTAATTTAGTCATCAAGGAAGCAAAAAACATGGCAACTAACTACACCAATGAAGCTATCCGTAATATCTTAATTGGTTTCGGATATTTAGCTCCTGATAGTAAGGTTCCTGGTAACAGTCCTCCCTGGAAGACAAATAACAACCCTTTGACAGATGAACCAACCGTCACAGCAATTAAAAAATTTCAGCAAGATTATCCACCCCTAAAAGCTGATGGCGATGCTGGCGAACAAACCAAGAAAGTCTTGTACGATACAATTGTCAGCCTTCAGAAAAATTTGAAACGTCACGGTTTCGCTACTGAAGCTCAAATACCTTCAGACAAACCGTTTTATGGGCCAGAAACTTATAAAGCGGTAGAGAGATTTGAGCAAAAACAGGGTTTGACGGTAAATGGTATTGCTGACAAGGAAGCACGCATACGTCTAAACCAAACAAGTTTACCAACGAATAACGTTAAGCTAATAGATGTGTGCATTCAATTCAAATCGAATCCGAAAAAGTCTAGTTATCTCGAAGCACTAAATTATTTAGAAAATCAGTTAAGTCCAGACATTTTAAAGAATTTTACCAACAAGTGGCGACAAACCAATGATGTCAATCCTGTAATAGTTAAGCTGACAGATGTGTGCAATTCTTATGAGGCAAAACCGCATCAAAATCAAGCACTCAATTACTTACAAGATCAGATATCTCCAGATGTATATAAGAAATTTACTGAACTTTGGAAGAAGTAGTAATTCCTGAAAGTGAAATTTGATATCAAAGAAAATTTTGCTTGAAGTCCTGCACTAGTTAACTTCCCACTCCGAGTGGCAGATCGTATCAGCTTGGCTACTTTTCCAAGAGAAGCAAGACAGACGACGAGCTTCGACCGCCTAAGATGCGCGGTCGAACCTACTGCGATCACTGCTTTTCATCCTTAATCTACGTGATCGCCTTGGCTTTTGTATATTCGATTGAGCCTTGTTCTAAGACGAAGAGAAGCTCTTTTGGTAGATTCAGCAAAGGTAGCCAATTTTTAACATAGGACTCCCAACTCATTTTGACCAAAGAAGCCAGAACCTGCTCTATAACAGTCATTTCCTTGGGCATAACGTTATGCCCAAATTTATCTGCCGCGTGCAGATTATAGTCGTGTGGCAAGGAATATTTGGTTGTATGACACGTTAAAATAGGGTTTCTCAGTCTCGTATTTTATTCATGAATCGGTGTTCTAGAACATCGAAGCAAAACACAATTGGCATCCAAGTACTATGGTTAGTTTCGTGAAAGTTAGCAGCGCTCCTGAGAGAATTAACGGTAAAAGTAAGAACAAGCATTAACCTGTACTGGGGTGCCAAACTAATTAGTCCTGACACTGGCAATGGTAAAGTCAAAACAAGCGGAGGTTTTGATATGGCTCAAGCTTTACCTAAACTATTGACTTTTGAAGAATTTATTGAATGGTTGCCGGAAAACACTGGAAAACGGTACGAATTACACGATGGGATAATTGTAGAAATGTCTCAACCGAGTGGAAAGCATGAAAAAGTTACGGGATTTTTAGCCGGAGAAATTACCGTTGAATATAAGCGTTTGAAACTGCCATACTTTATCCCCAAAACAGCTTTAGTAAAACCACCGAGAAAATCATCGGGTTACTTGCCAGATATCGTATTAATCAACGATGCTAATTTGCAAAATGAGGAATTGTGGGAAAAAGAATCTACTGTGACTCAAAGTGAATCAATTCCTTTGATCGTTGAGGTTGTTAGTACCAACTGGGAAGATGATTACTACACCAAATTAGGGAATTACGAAGCAATGAAGATTCCTGAATATTGGATCGTTGATTATGCAGCCTTAGGAGCCAGAAAGTTTATTGGGAACCCCAAACAACCAACCATTTCTATTTATCATCTAGTTGATGAAGAATATCAAGTTGCTCAATTTAGGAATTCGGAACGTATTATATCCCCTACTTTTCCAAATTTAAACCTGACTGCTAATCAGATTTTTAATGGTGCTTTGTAGGGTCGCAAAGAATATGGAAACCATAATTGCAAAGGTCAGTAGACCTAAAAGTTCTGCGATCGCGCACAGAGCATACCTATAAAACTGACTGTTGTCAAAAAAACCGTATTATTAGATACATTTTTTAGAAAACTCCTTGAGCAGCCATAAATAAGTAAAACTCATTAATCACCGAAAAAGTTAAGGGTAACGCGCCCACCAAAACATAGTTCTGGATCTGTAGTATGCAATTTTTGTAAAGTATGGAGGTAAAGAAGCAAAATTGAGGATTATTTAGTTTGGCTATGAGTTCAAGAGAGCCAGTTTTAACTGATAGTAAAACCTTAAATGAAGTAGTTAACTGTTTAACAGAACATATTCCAATTCCTACTCAAGGTAAATGTGAACAACAAAATATCTTTGAAATTTTAATTCGAGCAGCCACCCAAAGGGATAGTATTGAAAACACAACCAAAGTCTTAAAAAATGTTCCGACAAGCAACGATATTCGTTACCATTTAGATAAATATTCAGATTTAAAATCTCTAGAATTAGACTTAAATACAGCACTACAAAGCCGTTTACCAGAAGGAATTCGACAGGGGAAGCAAAAAATAGCTATTGATTTTAACTTAATTCCTTATTATGGTGAACCATCACCATCGGAAGCCCCATATATTTATAGAAGTCAAGCTAAAAGTGGCACTTGTTCTTTTTATGCTTACGCTACTGTCTATGTAATTAAGAAAAATAAACGAGTCACCTTAGCTATTAAAGCTATTCAACAACAAAATACTAAGGCAGCGATTATCACTTATCTTTTAGCACTGATTGAACCTTTGAATCTGAAAATAGAACGATTATATTTAGACAGAGAATTCTTCTGTGTACCTGTAATTAGATGGTTACAAGCTTTGGATATCCCATTTGAAATGCCAGTTATTGTTCGAGGCAAACATGGCGGAACTAGACAATTAATTAGAGGGCGGCGTAGTTATAAGACTAGTTATACTTTAAACAGCGATAAATATGGCTCAGTTACTTTTAATGTGTGGATAGTTTGTACATATAAAAATGGTAAAAGACGAGCGCATGGGCGGGAGTTTTTTATTTACGCTGTTTATAAAGTTAAGCTGTCATTACATTCAATACATGATGACTATCGTCTTCGTTTCGGAATTGAAAGTAGCTATCGGATGAAAAATCAATGCCGCATTAAAACAACTATCAAAAATCCAACAATTAGACTTCTGTTTGTAGCTTTGGCGTTTTTAATTATTAACGTTTGGATTTATCTAGTATGGCATTATCTTAGCCGTTTAAAAAGAAGTACTAGACAAGTTTTTTCTCATCTATTTACCCTCAAACAGATGCTTGAATTTTTACGTCAAGCTGTAGACCGCAACTATGGGGTAAAGAGCGAAGTGTGTTTACCATCTGGCTGAATCTTGGTTGATTTTTGGATGCTAATTTATAAAGTAATCTTATCATTGAGCTAAACTCTCAGCTTTTGTATATTTCCCTCAAAAAATGTATCGTAAGCTACCATTTTTTAGCGATCGCAAAACTTTTAGGTCTACTGAAGGTAGCCGATTTTCAAATAGGATTCCCAAGTCATTTTCCCCAAAGAAGCCAGAACCTGCTCTACAACAGTCATTTCCTTGGGCATAACGTTATGCCCAGATTTATCTGCGGCGTGCAGATTATAGTGCTGTAACATGGAATATTTGGTTGTATGACACCTCTAATAACAAAGATACTGCTTCTGTCATCAAAGTTATTCTTTACACAAATAACAGCATGAAATAGGATCAAAAACTAACTACAAAATTTCTACAACAGCTTCTCAAGTTTCTCTAACAACGCTTCAAACTCTTGCTGTTTTTCCGGATCATTCCAGGATTTAACTTTCTTCGCCTTAGTATAAATTTCTTTCAGTCTCTGCGGATATGTAGCTTTCTTATCCGTTCTACCTTCATCCCCTTGTACTTCTGCGGCTTTCAGTTTGGCAATTTTTTCTTGGATTTGAGTGTGATTTGAACTAAAAATTGAGATTTTAACCCATGATATGCTTCAGAAATGAGTATCCAGTTTTTAGTTCACTTTTAGTATTCGAGTTTTTGTACTAATAATGATTATCGTGTAGCCGATAAAAAGACTGATAAAAGCGAAGTTTGTATCAATCCTTCGACTTGATTATCATTATTATTCAGCTACGGTTTAAGGTTAGCGATCGCGCAACAACAGAGCGATCGCTTGTTCAATGAAATATTTGATTTGTACTCAGATATCTATTAAAACAAACGTTTTGAACCATATCATGGGTATTTGAACCATATTTTGAATTGAAAGTTTAAGTTAGAACAATTTTTTCAGGGATTTTTTGTGCAAGTTTTGTCTAATTATGTTTTTTCAACTCATTCTCTAGTTATGATTCAGAATTTAAACTCTCACTCATAATTTGATTCAAAGTTTTAATTTGTGATTAGCGCGAAAGCCTGAATTTTCGTTAACTCTTTTCTAGTTTATGGTTCAAAATTTTTCTCATATTTTGATTCAAAGCATATTGAGTCAGAGATAAATTTTGAGCGATGGCAGCCTTCAGTAGAGACTTGCGCTGCTTTTCATTCTTCATCCGCGCGATCGCTCTAGCTTTTG
This sequence comes from Tolypothrix sp. PCC 7712, assembly GCF_025860405.1. Lineage (GTDB taxonomy): Bacteria > Cyanobacteriota > Cyanobacteriia > Cyanobacteriales > Nostocaceae > Aulosira > Aulosira diplosiphon. Next base: position 58,456 of record NZ_CP063789.1, read on the forward strand.
TATATTCAATTGAGCCTTGTTCTAAGGCGAAGAGAAGCTCTTTTGGTAGATTCAGCAAAGGTAGCCGATTTTTCACATAGGATTCCCAAGTCATTTTCCCCAAAGAAGCTAGAACCTGCTCTACGACAGTCATTTCCTTGGGCATAACGTTATGCCCAGTTATCTACGGTGTGCAGATTATAGTGCTTTAAAATAGGGTTTCTCAGTCTCGTATCTTATTCATGAATCGGTGTTACCTGATATGTCCTTACTGACCTCAACCATCCTGCTGCGACCAATCTTCAATATTTAATCCTGATACTTGAGAAAAATCTCGATAGTTTCGCGTCACCATAACTGCATTATTCGCCAAGGCAATTGCAGCAATTCGCATATCCTTCTGTAATCGCTGTTTCGATAATGTTGGATTTTCTCTTAGCAATCGCTGAAACGTTTTCCCTGCTTTCTCATCAAAGTCCAGTACCCTTACCCTTCCGAATAGAGCAACTGTCCGGCTCAACTTTCCATACAACCTCACAACATCTTCAACTTCTCGCGCATCATTTATTCGCACTACCCAACCATTAAACAATTCCTGAACCGTCACAATGGAAATCGCAACCTCCGCCCCCTGGTAAGCTACCTTGCGGCTCACCTGCGGATGACGGTCTAATAACAAAGATACATGATCCGTATCTAACAACCAAAGACTCATGCAGCGCCACTTATATCTAACTCACGTTCCGTCCGCAGTTCTGCCGCCAGATCCGCAAACTCTTTATCTCCTTCAAACATCCCAATAAATTCTGTCCAGGGATTATTTGCAACTTCCAGCGTCAAAACCTCAATATTCGCCAGCCTCACCCTAACCTTCTCCTGTACAGCCGCGATCGCCGCCTCACGGGTTTCAGCTTCGGCAACACAATCTGCCAACTCCGGCACTGATGCTCTAAAATAGCCTGACTCAACTCGTTCAACCAGAACGTGAAGAGACATATTATTTAAATTTGTGACGGCTTGAAGATTCATAGGCTAAGATATCTGTTTACCTTTTCCCATAATAATGCTTCTGTCATCTTTGTTATTCTTTAGGCGAACAACAGCATGAAATAAGACCGAAAACTAACTACAAAATTTCTACAACAGCTTCTCAAGTTTCTCTAACAACGCTTCAAACTCCTGCTGTTTTTCCGGATCATCCCAGGATTTAACTTTCTTCGCCTTAGTATAAATTTCTTTCAGTCTCTGCGGATATGTAGCTTTCTTATCCGTTCTACCTTCATCCCCTTGTACTTCTGCGGCTTTCAGTTTGGCAATTTTTTCTTGGATTTGAGTCAGAGATAAATCTTGAGCTATGGCAGCCTTCAGTAGAGACTTGCGCTGCTTTTCATTCTTCATCCGCGCGATCACCTTGGCTTTTGTGTATTCGATTGAGCCTTGTTCTAAAGCTTGCAAAAGCTCTTTTGGTAGATTCAGTAAAGGTAGGCGATTTTTCACATAGGATTCCCAAGTCATTTTCCCCAAAGAAGCTAGAACCTGCTCTACAACAGTTATTTCCTTGGGCATAACGTTATGCCCAGATTTATCTGCGGCGTGCTTCATTTGCGTCAGCAATGATTTTACCTGCTCTGGAGTTATATCTAGTTCCACTGCTAGAAGGTTCAATATGCCCTGTGTTTCTTCCACAGGATTTAAGTCTTCGCGTTGAAGGTTTTCAATCAGAGCAATTTGAATAGCTTCCTTATCATTCAACTCCCGAACGACAACAGGAACTTCCAGAAGCTTTAGGTCTTTCGCTGCTCGATAGCGTCTCTCTCCAGCAACTAACTCGTAAATATTACCTTCTACAGGACGGACAATTAATGGTTCAAGAATGCCATATTGTTCAATAGAAGCTTTAAGTTTTTCCAGCTTTTGGATATCAAAGTAACGCCGTGGTTGGCTTTTAGGCAGAATGATATTTGCTAACGGTAGCAAATTAATATCTTCAGACTTTTGTTCAGTATGACTGACAAAAGCATTAAGAACTCCACCAAACTGAAACTCTTCAGGCGTTTTCTTTCTAGCTATCATGAGATTTTATCCAATTTCTTTGCAATTTCTTGTAGCAACTCTATTGCAGGGTGTTTTGGGTTATAGAGAGCTAAAGGTTTACGGCTTTGGGAAGCATTGGCAAAGTCAGTGCCTCTAGGAATCGCTGGCAGTACCGCGCCAATTTTTGATAACTGTTCATTGATGGCTTTCAAACTCTGTTCTCCTTGAGATGTCCGTCCATCATACATAGTCGGCACAATACCAGCAATTTTTAATTTTTTATTTGCTAAGTTGAGAACCTCAAGAATAGTGCTTAACAGCAGTTGGGTGCCTTTGAGTGCTTTAAATTCTGTTTGGATAGGAATTAAGACGTGTGTTGCCGCAACCAAGCTCATGATGCTCAAAATTCCCAAACTAGGCGGGCAATCCAGCAAAATTAAATCATATTGGTCTTGTACGTTTTCCAATACCTGTTTAAGGCGAAGTTCCCGCATGATCGCTCCTGCCAGTTCCATTTCAGCTTTGCTGAGAATTATATTGGAAGGGGCTAAATCCATACCGTAAATATCATGGATAATCGTTAGTTCTTCCTGTTGAACCAGTGCGTGATAAAGAGTTTTATCAAGCTCCACAGGTTCCAATCCCATAAAGGTTGTCAGGGAACTCTGCGGATCAACGTCAACAAGCAAGACTTTTCGACCACGTTCCACAAGATGATAACCAATATTCATCGTCAAAGTGGTTTTGGCGACACCCCCTGATTGGTTAAAGAAAGCAATGGTTAAAGCTGTCACTTTTTATCTACCTTGAATGGATTATAGATTTTTGTTATCTCAGACTATTATCATTTCACTGCGTTTGCACGAATTGTAACCAGATAAAAATAAAGTATTTCAGCCAGAAATGCCAGTAGTCTGAGCAACAAGTAATACCAATGCGTAAGAGCCGCTGATGCTGAGGAAGTTCTGATGCAGGACTAAAAAACTGCCGAAACTAGTACTGAACTATGTCAATCACGTAAAGCAGAATTTTTCCGTCGCTACAAAGTTGGAATTAGATCATTGTTAGCTGAGAAAGATTATGACAGCTTGTATCTCCAACTACGGATGTACTATTTGACGCTGGGGCAGAAGTCTCTTACAACTCATGCTAGCAAATCTGCAACAGCGCAAATTGACAAGTATGTTTCCAGGAATTGCCTTTTCTAACCATAATTGCTGATTCTATCAGCAGTGCGATGCCTTCTCTGCGAGAGGCTTGTCTACGACACGCTCCGCGAATGCCAAGGGCGGGCGCAGCTATTGTAAACTTTTTATCAAGAAAGTTATCATAAATACGTACTTGTCTACAAATAAAAATAAAGCATTGAAAAGTGCATAAGAATATTATTTAGTCAACTATTTCTAGGAATGAAATTTTGGCTAATGGTGATAACAAATATATATAAAGTTGAAATAATTTTACAAAAATTGTTCCGCTCTAGTAACTTGGACTAAAGTTTTTTTATTGTTCCTTTGCAAAATAATTAAGCTTGTTGCTCAATCAAGTTGATTTCTAATAGTTGAATTTCGTAGAAGCAAGGAACAGTCAGGGCAAAGGCATCTAAATGGCTCTTGATAATTATCAAGATTAAGAACCCAAGCTCATAATCAGTATTCATCAAATCTTAGAGGGAAAAACCCTCACAATAGCCTCTAATGAAAGGCATCAGCCTTCAAACGACAGTTAGACAACTTTACTAATCTTTGGCATTCATTATGCAAAGAAAAATATTCGCTGTGGCTTTAGCTTTGCTTAAAGCATCTATGCAAGTAGATAGTAAAGCAAGAATTAATCTTGCCACAAAAAACTTACTTGATAGATTATTTCCAGTACGCTGGCAATTAGTTTCAGTAGCAACCACGCTCTCTATTGCCTTGCAATCAAGAGCAGCTAGAGCAGATTCAATATTTTCTAATGCCCAAAAAGCAATGGAATGCATAATTACTAATGCGTCAGCAGGTGGAGCGATTAGTAATGCAGTTCTGACTAGTCTGCCAATGATTTTATTTACCGCCTTGACAATAGTTTTATTTGGTTACTTCTGCTTCTCTGTATATCAAGGAGTTGCGGCTTATGGGCGCGGTGAAGAAGTGAGCAATGTCATTCAGCAGCCAATTTTCACTTTTATATCTGTGATATTGATTGTAGTATTTCAATCTCTGCTTTTTGGTAATAACGCAGCTTGTAGTTAATTCTGGCTTTGCTTTCAGACACCCTATGCTATGGCTCTAAAAATCTGATGAAACAAGAGATGATCAAAGTCAATCAGAGCTTAGGTGAAAGTCCAAAATTTGGCCCGTTTACAGGTAGACAATTTGTAATTTTTGCAGGTGTATTCTGTGTAGTTTTTGGACTTTTGAGCCTACTTTTAGGATTAGATATTTTCTGGGGCTTAGGTTTGGCATTTTGGGCAAGTTTCTCAATCGCCCTACTTTCAGGAGATAAACCATATCTTTATTGGTCTAAGATTTACCCAATTATTCCCAGATGGACAAGAGGATATGCCACTTACACTCAAGCACAGCACAAGAAAAAAGTTGGAACCAGAAAAGTCAAATTGGCTCGCTCATCTCAACCAAAAACTCTCAACCCATTTGAAGATTGGTTGGATTTAACGACAATAGTCAGACTCAAAAAAGATTCCTACATTATTGGAGCCTATCTACTCAGTAAAAAGCACTTAACTGAAAGTAGTAATACTCTGCAATTAATCTTTGGTTATTCTTGCACAGGAATTCATCCTTTATTCAACTCTGCACAAGAGATAGAAGCAATTGCCAAGGCTTTTGAAAGTGGCTGTAAAGAAGTCCCACAAAGAGAAAAAATCACGTTTAGATGGAGTTCTTTCTGTGATGATAGCGATAGTGCAGAATATTTGATGCAACGCTTAAATCATCCAGCTTCTCCAGAGTGCGAATTCTTAGACTGGGGAAGACTTGCCCGCACACAAAAGCTCACTAAAGAAAAAGCCCGTAAGAATATCAAACTCAATATTTACTGGTCATTTACTATAGCTTCTGAAGCTTTAGAAACCTCAGACCCAGTAGATAAGTTTTTGGTGAAATTGGCTAACTTCTTACAACGCAGATTTACAGATTCTGGCGTTAATCAATTAACCATGAAAAGATTAACGCAAATATTAACGAAAGCTCTAGAAGCCTCATTAAGATACCAGCAGATTCTTGCAGAGATGGGGTTAAATCCTCAGCCGAAAACAGATAAAGATTTATGGCAAGAACTTTGTAAAAATATTGGAGCTAAAGAAGTCACTATTCCGCACACTTTGGTATTTGATGAGCAAGGTGTGAGAGAAGAAATTGATGAAAAGGCTTGTTTTGATAAACCAATCGAAATTATCAATCAGCCTCATCTGACTTCTATCATCCTCAACAATGGTGTACCTTTCGCAGATAAGCGCTGGATTTGCTTACCAAACGGTGATGAGAAGAAGTATGTCGGGGTAATGGTATTGAGCCGCAAACCAGAAATCTTTGCTGACACCAAACATCAAATTCGTTTTCTGTGGGATTTATTTTCGCGTCACAACATTTTTGATGTGGAAATTATCACGGAATTCTCTCCGGCTGACCGAGGAATTACCCGTGCTGCCCAGCAGATGATTACTAAACGCTCCAGGGCGTTAGATTTAAATGTGCAGCAGAAAAAATCAATTGATGTTTCTGCCCAAATTAATGTTGAGCGTTCGGTGGAAGCACAACGACAACTTTACACAGGAGATGTGCCACTCAATTTAAGCCTGGTGGTGCTGGTTTATCGAGATACAGCAGAGGAAATAGATGATGCTTGCAGACTGATTTCTGGTTATATTTCTCAACCTACAGAGCTAACCCGTGAATTTGAATATGCTTGGTTAATCTGGTTGCAGACTTTGTTAATCAGGCTGGAACCAATTTTGATGCGCCCGTACAATCGGCGGCAAACTTTTTTTGCTAGTGAAATTCTGGGACTGACCAATATAGTGCAAAATAGTCCCGCAGATATGCAAGGGTTTGAGTTGATTGCAGATGAAGGAGATTCACCTGTAAAAATTGACCTCTCAAAAACTAAAAATATTTTGATTCTGGGTACAACTGGCTCAGGTAAGTCGGTTTTAGTCTCATCCATCATTGCCGAGTGCCAAGCTCAGGATATGAGCGTTTTGATGATTGACTTGCCTAATGATGATGGCACAGGTACGTTTGGCGATTACACGCCTTATCACAACGGCTTTTACTTTGATATCTCCAAGGAGTCCAATAATTTAGTGCAACCTTTGGACTTATCAAAAATCCCTGTAGAGCAAAGGGAAGAACGAGCTAAGGCGCACAGGAATGATGTGAACTTGATTGTTCTGCAATTAGTTTTGGGTTCGCAGACTTTTGATGGCTTCTTGTCGCAAACAATTGAGTCTTTAATTCCCCTGGGGACAAAGGCTTTTTACGATGATCATGATATTCAAAGACGCTTTGCACTTGCTAAGTCAGGGGGATTGGGTTCTGCAGCTTGGGAGAATACCCCGACTTTAGCAGATATGGAACATTTCTTTGACAAGCAGCATATTAGCCTGGGATATGAGGATGAGAATGTTGAGCGATCGCTTAATTATATCCGGCTGCGCTTTCAATATTGGAAAAATAGCAGTATCGGCAATGCCATCTGCCGTCCTTCAACTTTTGACACTGATGCCAAGTTGATTACTTTTGCACTGACGAACTTGCAATCAAGTAAAGATGCAGAGGTTTTCGGGATGTCTGCATATATCGCCGCTTCTCGCCAATCGCTCTCAGCACCGAATAGCGCGTTCTTCATGGATGAAAGCAGTGTGTTGTTACGGTTCGCTGCTTTATCGCGGTTGGTAGGTCGTAAATGTGCTACAGCGCGAAAGTCTGGTTGTCGAGTCATGCTGGCTGGGCAAGATATTCTTTCGATTGCTAATTCAGAAGCTGGTGAGCAGATTTTACAAAATATGCCCTGTCGTTTGATTGGGCGGATAGTGCCTGGGGCAGCCAAGAGTTTTTCTGAGCATTTGGGAATTCCTCAAGACATTATTGAGAAAAATGAAAGCTTTCGCCCCAATATCAAGCAGTTATATACGCTCTGGCTGTTGGACTACAACAACAAATATATTCGCTGTCGATATTATCCTTCTTACTCAATGTTGGCGTTGGTTGCAAATAGTCGGGAGGAGCAAGCAGCTCGTGACAGATTTAAAGCTATGTATGCAGATAAATTTCTATGGGTTGCGGAGTTTTCTAAGTATTACGTGGATTGCATTAAACAGGGTAAGCCTCTATGAAAAAGTTAGAATTTGTTACTAAATTAGCACAATATAAAGTCTTGCTAGGCATTTTAGGAGTGTTAGCGGCATGGGCATCTTTTGAAGTTTGGAAGTGGAATCAGGCACAGCATGAGAAATATATTGCTCAGAAAGAAGAAGCTTGTCAGCAAGCTATAGAAACAGCTAGTAATGATGTTCAAAGTGACCGATTTCTCAAATCTGTTTATTATGCAGGTTTAATGAATAAAAAATCTAGATTTCAATTAAAACAACCAGGTATAAATACTGAATTTCAAGCGAATAAAGATTATATTTTAATGCATTCTCAGCCAGTATCTCTAATACCTGAATCCCCGCGATATGAGGGAAGTTTATTTGCAAGGCTCTCTAAAAAAACCGATAACAAACCTCCTGCACCATTGATAGTAACTGGTAAGAAATTAGTGGGACAACAAGCAGAAGTAATATCTGCTTGCTCGCCTAAATCTTTTACAGTCTCAAGAGAGAACTTATATGAAATCACTCAACCAATTGACGTTACCCCTTATCTGCCGCCGTTTAGCAGTTTTTAGCAGCTTCATAATTCTATTTTTCCTATTTTCAGCTTTACCAGCTAGGGCTGGAGCATCTTTTCTTAATCAACTCCAACAGGTTCTTGTGAGCCTAAAAACTTCCATTGAGCAGTACAAACAAGAATTCAGCCAGCAGTGGCAAGAATTAAATGCAGATTTAAACGATGCTATCAGTTCTACAGTGGGAGATTTAGGAATACCTGACCCTTTAAAAGCTGGTAAAAAAATTAAGGTTGTTATTCAAGAACAAGAGACAGATTTAGTGCAAACTGATTCGCAAACCCAAGGTGATAATGCTCAAAGAAACTGGCATCAATCTTACATTTATGGACTGTCTGAGTCGGTTTTGGGTAGAGAAGGACAGAAAACTCAAGCCCAAGAGGGTGAAATGTCTAATCAGGCTTTGGCAACTTCATCTAATAACACAGATGAGGTTCAAAATGATGTGATTACTCAGGACATTCTCAAAAAAATGGCAGTGCAGAATTTGCAAACCACAATTATTACTAAATCGATTCATAGCGAATCCCAAAAACAAACTAGAGCTTTATCAGCCGCAAACATTAATCTGAGTGATATTTCCAGTAGGTTAGATGAACAAGCAAGACAAGAACAAGCTAATAGTAATTCCAGTGCTAAACAAATTATAGGTGCGGCGGCTTTTGCTGATAGTTTCTGGGGTAAGCAAGATGCTAAATAATCTGACGTTCTGGTACTTACTAGATGTAACTGGACATACTAATGCTGAAGATATCGTTGATGGTGCTATTAATGGCTCACGATTAGTTGTATCTTCATTTACTCAAGATTGGCAAGATTTAGCTAATGGACAGAGTGAAATATATAAAGCAGTAGTCACTATCTCTGCCTTATGTGGTGTTGTATTTGTTTCTTTTTGGTCAGTAGGTTGGTATTCACGCATGATGCAAGAAGGATGGAGCCATGATGTTTTAAATGAGATGGTATATCCATTATTGGTGTGTTTGATGTTGACAATCAATAATGGTCAATTACTTGCTAGTACTTCTTTAATGTTTCGGAATACAGCTATTAATTTAAATGATAAGGTGCTAAGTATTACGCGCAACGGTATTAGTTTAAGAGATGCAATTCGCACTACCAATATGAATCAGGCATTTGCGCTTTCAGCCCAAGCACAAATGCAAGAGTGTGAAAAAAAGCCTACCAGTGCCAAGGATAATCAAGGAAACCCGATAAATCCGCGAGAGATTTGTCAAAAAGAGAAGGCGGCTCAGGTGACAAAGCAAGCTCAAGACTATCGAGATAAATATGGATTACCTGCTTATTCAAATAGCTGGAATCCATTAGATATTGCTGGTCAAACTATCAATTCAATGGTGCAAGCTTTATCATGGATTATCTTTAGTGGATTACAAGCAGCGTTTCAGTATGTTGTGCAAGTAGCATTTTTATTGAATGCTTACATTGCGCCTATCTTTTTGGTGCTTTCGCTTTTTCCTTTTGGTACTAAACCTATCTATGCTTGGTTTGCAGGCTGGTTGGCACTTACTTTAGTACTGATATCATATTCAATTATTTGTGGAATTGCTGCTAGCTCAATTGTAAATGCAGATAGTAACAATCCTTTGTTTTTACAGTTGATAGAAGCGATTTTATCTCCGATTTTAGCAATAGCAATAGGTGCTGGTGGAGGGATGGCAGTTTTCTCTGCTTTCTCTAGTAGTGGTAGGTTAATCTCTGGGAGGATATTCAGATGAAATTACTGGATAAGAAAGAGATTAATTTTACTCCTTTGGTATCTATAGGACAAACTGTTATTTTAATATTTTTATTTTTAATTACTCTCGCTAATTCCAGTAGATTGGGTAAGATTTCTAATAGCAAGCCAACTTTAGTTGAACTTCAAGATGGAACTTCTATTAGGGCAGTTGCGATGGGAGAAAAAGACCGCACTGACCAAGCTATTATGGATTTTGTGGGGCGGACTATGATGAATTTGATGAGTTGGAATGCTCTACCCAAATCATCTGACGAAAATCTCGACCCCAGGAATTTAAAAATTGACCCTGGTATCCAGATATCTGATAAAAAAGTTACTACAAATACCTGGAATGCTGGATTTGCATTATCAGAAGATTTTCGGGCTAGTTTTTTACGAGAAATAGCAGCTTTAACGCCATCTGATGTATTTAATGGTGAGACACAATCAGCCTTAGTAGTGCGTTATCTTGCGCCGCCAGAAAAATTATCTCCTGGTCAATGGCGCATAGATATGGTTGCTAATTTAGTGGTTTTTAAAGGTAAAGACCAGTCAGGTAAAGGAATTTCTTTTAATAAAACTATTTTTGTCAGAGCGGTAGATACTCCACCTTTACCGAATAATCCTTCAAAACAACAGTTAGCAGCTTATAACGCCAGAATTGCAGGAATGGAAATTTATCGCATCCAAGATGTAGATTTGGGCAGGTGATGTTATGTCAATTCAGGTTGTTGAAAATTCAAATTCTTCTACTAATAAAGAATCTAACAATCGTAGCCAAGAATTTGCTCAGATGAATGGTGTAGAGATTGAAAAAAATTCATCATCATCGATAGAAGTAACGCTCTCTGAGCAACCAAAGGAACCAGAAGAAGTTGTCACAACTCGCCCGATAGCAGGACATCCTTTGTTGAAAGGCTTGACAGTTTCTGGTGGAGTTCTGCTATTAGTTCTGATTTTTTGGGGGATGATTGGCACATTGACAGGAGCTTTAAATGAAAAGGGCAATAATCAAACCCAACAAAATGCAAAAACTAACCAAGAGATGAAAAAACAAGAGGAGGATACGGAGGACGGAAATCTCAAAACTGCTATGGCTATCACTACCCAAAAAGGTGAATTGCAATCTATTAGTAAAAAAGATAATGGGGATGTATCACCCACGCCATCACCGACAACTACCCCAACAGCTACTGTTACTGTTAGGACTCAACCAAGAATAACGCGATCGCCAACCACATATCAAGCACCGCCACCACCTATTCCAGTTACCAGACCTAGTACAAGCTATCAAGCTACTCCCCCAATTAAACAACTTGCTTCTGTGCCTACCTCTGCACCGCAACCTAAACCCGTAAAATCTAATGTTGGCAATACCAACCCATTACCTTCAGTTAGAACCACTCCCAAAGACCCGATGCAGGAATGGTTAGCAGTAGCCAATATAGGAAATTATGCTTCTAGCGATTCTGGCAGTGGAGAATCCAAGCATGAGGAGCCAGATTTGAAAAATGCTGAGGTAGAGGGGGGTACAGGAGTTAAGCCAGTTAGTGTTTCTAATCCCAATCAAGATTCACCTCAATTACCGCAGACTAACTACGATGGTAAGCGGGTATTGGTTGGAACTCGTGCGGCGGGTGTGATGGAAACTCCCATTGCTTGGGTGGGTAGTGGCGTAAATAATCAACAGCAAGCACAGAATTGTTTAATTAAATTGTCGGAACCTCTCAAAGCTTTTGATGGTAAAGAAGTATTACCTAAGGGGTCTTATGTTGTTGCTATCCTCAATCCCACTAATTCAGAAATAGCTCAGATGACGGCGGTTTCTGCACTTATTAATAGTGGTGGTCAGACACAAGAAAGACAACTGCCAGCAAATTCTATTTTGATATTAGGTAAAAATGGTAATTTACTAAAGGCTGAATCTCGTAAAGGTGGCAGTAATTTAGGCAATTCGCTCATAGCATCTCTGCTAGGAGGTTTATCTAAAGCTGCTGAAATTCAAAATCGAGCTAATTCCGAGACAACAATTAGCTCATTAGGTACGACTACTACAACTACAAGTAATGGTGAGAAAGATTTAGTAGCTGGTTTTGCCCAAGGAAGTATCAATGAAATTTTGTCGAGGATGAAAAACTCCAATGAGCAGCAATTACAAAGACTACAGCAACAACAACAAGTGTTTGTTATTGAAGCAGGTAAGCAAGTACAAGTTTTCGTGAATCAATCTATTTTGATATGAAGTCGCAAGTCGCAAGTCGCAAGTCGCAAGTCAGAAGTTAGAAGTTGAAAGTTGGAATGAATTTTATTGCTAATTAATTTATCAAAAGCTCTCTTGCATTTTTCATTATTCTATCTCCTGACTTCTGCGATAATTTTCATGAATCAATCTATTATGATATGAAACGTTGCAGTTTATTCCTGATAACTACTTTAATTATCAGTGCTATTCCTAGCATATCTTTAGCATTACCATCCAATACGGTTTGGTTTAAAAAATTATCTGTTGATGCAAGCTTGGAGAGGGAAGAGTCATTGAACAGTAACTCTCTTGCTTCCCCAGCTTATCCAAAGCTTATTGCACTACCGCCAGCTATAAATGTATATTCACAAGATGCTCAAGGTCACAACTCTAATGGAATTGATTTAAAAGTTTGGAGTGGTTACGGGCTAACTATCAACTTTATCTCTACAGGTGAAACTATTAAGCAGGTTTGGCTAGGAGACCCTTCCCATTTTGCTCTTAGTTCTAATGGCAATTTATGTCAGCGTGGTGCATCAAATAATGAAAATTGTGGGAATGGAGGAGCTACAGTTTTATTTTTGAGGCAGATTAAACCGATTGATTTTCCATCTCTCACTTCTTCTGTTGATGGCAGTACTGTGATGACCGTGATTACTAATAGTTCTCTTGGTCAAAAACAGTATCAATTTAAGTTGATTCCGGCTAAAGGTAAGCCAGAGTACACAAGTCTTATTATTAAACCTGATTCTGATAGACCAAAGCCTCTATTAGTTGAAAAGCCAAACAACAGTAATTTTAACACTCCTACTAATACTGCCAATCGAAATTCGACTCCAATAAATAGATTCTCCAACAATAATTCTCCAGTTTTAAATGCTTCATCATTAAGAAATGATGCCAATTCTATTGCCGTTGGTTTAGCTGTTGCAGTTGGTAACGGCACAATTAAACCCAAATCTGGAGAATGGCGGAAAGCACAAGATACTATTCGCTTACTGAGGAAAGGTAAACCGAGAGTAGAAGCTATCCGATTATCAGGTATTCCCCAAAACCTCTTTAACCAATTAATTCAATGGGGGCAAAGGCGGTGATTTTAAATAAGGTTGTTCTCTTAACAATTTCTACTTCTTTAATTGCTATTTCACTATTAGAATTACCAAGTATAGCAATTGCAGAAATCCCAACAGTTACTCATACTTCTGGGAAATATCAATTAAAGTCTCCTGATTGGACAAAGATAAACTGGAGTAGTTTAGATACAGTTCAGGAGCCTGGATACATCAATGTTTCAGCAGATATTGCTGCTAAATTAGGCTATAATCCTTCCCGTTCTTGGTCAGCCGGACAGAATATTGATTCTGTGGTTATGTTAGGTGATGTGGATGAAGCTTTTACACAAAGTCAATTTACTTTGAACCTGATAGCTGAAATCACCTCAAATCAGATTGATTCTTTAACATTACAAGATTTTGGTTTGATGAAGTGGCAGACTCTCGGTTCAGTAGCTCAAGCAATTCCCAACTTGAAAAATATTAATGTCAGTCAGATTAAACCTATTCAAGACTTGCTAAAAACTGCTGGATTTTCTCCCAATGGTACGTTATCTCAAGTTTTATCTGACAACCCAAAAGCAAGTAATATATCATTCGGTAATTTAGATTTAAGTAAATATCCGTTAAGTTCAATTCCTCAATTAACAGAAACAAGGATTAGCAAATTTCTCAACTGGCAACAAAGTTTTATTAATCAAGTTCCTGGGTTGAATAAAGTACCTTTTGATAAAATGCCCCAACCGATTAATTCTGGGTTGGATGTCGTTGGTATTGCTTCTGTGGTTTTAGGTAAATCTGAACGTGGAGATTCTAGGGCAAGAGAAAGCTATTTTGTATCAGGTAAGGTAACTCGTTCTAATCAAACTGTTGCTGTTGCTTGTGGAGTGGGTCAAGAATGTCCTTACTTGGAATTGGGGGATGTTGCGGGGCAACAAGGCAATCTTTACGGTAAGCGTTGGGCTTCTGGTTCCTCACAAAAGGTAGATGGCGGTTTTGGGATATTGCAACGTGTTAATGGTGGTAAAGAACCTACAGGTAGGTTGGTCTATGGTTCTGGTTTCAAAGTCGTCCTTACGGGTGTTAATGAATCTACTGGGACTGCCAACTTTGGTTTATTCTTTCGTATTTGCGTTAACTTCTTTGGAACTGGTAAATCTTGCACTCCCTACTTTATTGGCCCAGTCCCTTGGGTTCCAGTTAAGGAGAATGATTTAATTATTTTGGGTAAAGGATGAAGATGGCTAAAATCGCTAAAACTACCCAACAAGTAGATAACCTTGTTCCTCAAAATTTTTACAATGCTTTCTTCTCCCCGATGGGCTTGGCATTACTTGTAAGTGTTGGGGCGCTAATGTTGGCAAAAGCAATGGAAGGGCGCGGAGCATCCAACAAATTAGCACGGGCAAGATGGGCGGGCGCTAGGGAGAAAACAGCAGCTCGTAAATTAGCTTGCAAACAAATTACTGAGCGCAAACATAACAGAGTAGCTCTCTACATCGGTACGCCTGTAGGTACGAAATCTCAGGTTGTGGACAACAAACGCATTACCAATATTCCAGAGGATAAACGCAGGCTTTATCTGCCAGATGTGCAGCGGGGGATTTTGGTTTGCGGCGGTGCTGGTTCGGGTAAAACCTTCTCGATGATTAATCCCCTGGTGCGTTCTGCTATCGACCAGGGACTACCAATTATTCTCTATGACTTTAAATATGCTCACCAAGAATCGGCTACTGCTGGGGCTAAAGGTCAAGCAGCGAAATTAGCAGGATACGCCGCCATGCATGGATATGAGGTTTCTATCCTCGCCCCCGGCTTCCCTGAGTCCTGTGTGGCTAACCCCCTGGATTTTCTGCGGAGTGAAACTGATGCAGAGATGGCACGTCAGTTAGCGATTGTCCTCAACCGCAATTTTAAATTATCTTCTGGTGGTGATGTCTCAGACGGTGGTTTCTTCGTTAATGCTGGAGATCAGTTAGCACAGGCAATTTTCATGTTGGCACGAGGTACTGATTTCCCAGACATTATGATGTGCCATGCAATTCTCAGTCTGCCTAAATTGATTGACCGCATTCAACAAGCGGCTTTAAATCCTTGGGTAAAAGTTGCTTTTGACCAATTTTTATCTGTGGCTGGTTCTCCAGAAACTGCCGCTAGTATTGTCGGTACTACCAGCGGGTTATTTACTCGCTTTATGACCCCTTCTACTCTTTCTGGCTTCTGCAGTCAAACAAATATCCCCTTGGATTTGAAAGGGCGGAAAATGGTGGTGTTTGGCATGGATAAGGAGAAGCGAGATGTGATTTCTCCTTTATTAGTGTCTATTCTGCATCTTTTATGTTCTCGTAATTTAGCTGGTAAACGCACAGAACCATTGCTATTGGCACTGGATGAATTACCTACTTTGTATTTACCAGCTTTGGTAGATTGGCTCAATCAAAATAGGGAGGATGGGTTAATTTGTTTATTGGGATTGCAAAATTTATCACAGCTTGAAAGGGCTTATTCCAAAGAAACTACTAATGCTATCTTTGGCGGTTGTGCTACGAAGGCTTTCTTTAATCCTCAAGATGATGTTGCGGCTGAACGTTTTAGTAATTTCTTAGGTGATGAACAAATTAAGTATAGAGAACGTTCGCGCAGTTCAGGTGGTAAAGGTGGTGCCAGTACTTCAATTTCTGAGCAAAATAGTACCCGTAATTTATTTGAGGTGAACCAATTTAATACTTTACCGGAAGGTAGAGCCGTAATTGTTAGTCCTGGGTTTCGCTCTGGTCAAAATGTAAGTATTCCGTTATTAGAACAGATTCGGATTCCACCATCTGATATGAATTTGGAGTCTAAAAGTATTGAGAAATGGTACGCACTCCAACAAAAATTTATTTCTCAATCTACTCTGCTTATACCATCTGCTAAAGAGCTAGAAAGGCGAAATTTAGCAGCAGAAAGATTATTACCTTTAGTTGAGAAGCAGGCAGAAGCAAATCAGAAATTGAAAAATCTTTAGGAGGTCATTGATGAATAATTTATCTGAATATGAATTGCAGTTATTAAGCAAACTGCCGCTTGATATTGCAGCTTTGGTTAACAATTACCGTACTGATATTATCAATGTGGCTGAATTTTGGGATGAGCCACCGTTTCCACTAAATCATGTTCCAGAATTTATTGAAATTTACTATGGCGATGCCGAAAGTCCTCATATCTTCATAGTAAATGGGGAACTTCAAGATTATAACGTAGCCAATTTACCTGATAACACTAAGTCAATTTCAGTCTTAATTGATGACCAATGGGCTTATGTCCAAATTGAGGGTCAAGTAATTCTCAATCGTTTAGGAGGTGTGATTTTACCTGATGTTTTAGTTAGCCCATCAAGCCTAATCAATTCACTTGTAGGAATAATAAATCATGGATGAAATTAAATCTGAAGCCAAACAAGTGCAACATGATTATTTAGAAATCCTCGATGACATTCTGCATAAGCTATTAGAGAAGGGTAAGTTTCAAGAGTTAGACATCACTAAAGACTTATCCATTTACGTTGGTAACCAACCTAAGTATAAGGGTCATCCTGATGGCAAAGTTTCTGTCAATTTGATGACTCCAGAACTGGTAGATAAAATCAATACGGCTATCAACGACCCGCAAAATTTGAAAGGCTCTGTCCGTATCATGATTGGCAAGGATAAAGTCTATCATGTGAAGGATGGAAAGGTTTTAAGTGATAAGCTGGGTTTGAATAACCTCCTGAGCCAGAATCAATCCCAGTCTCAACAACCAGTCAAAACAGTACAACAATCTTCATCTCTTGAGAATTTACAAAAGCAGGTTGAAGCTTTACAACATCAAGTTAAAAACCAGCAAAGTTTGATTGATAGTTTTACTAATCAAAAGCAATCAAGTGTTGAAGTTACTCAAAAGTTATCGACTGATTTGATTAGTCTAAAACAAGCTTTTGATGCTCAACAACAAACTATTGAGCAATTGCAGAAGGGTCTGGAGGCTATTAATAAACACAATAATCCTACTCTCAACAATGCTACTCTGAATGATTGGATCAACTCAATTGAAACTAAGGCTAAAAACACTGCCAAAAATCTTTATAAACAGGTAAAAACTGCTCTTACTCCTAAAGTAGACCAAGTTAAAGTTCAATTACAGACTCAAATTACTAGTTTAAAAGAGCAGATGAATCAACAAATGGAGTCTTTTCAAGCTGAAATGAGGTCACAAATTGCTGCTGTTAAAAGTGATTTTGAATCACAAGTGGGTGTAGTTAAGGATGGTATTGGTGAAGTAAAGCAGTTAGTTAGTGATGAAATTCAGCATGGTATGGAGCGTCATCAATCTGCTATGGGTGCTGTTGGGAGTAAGGTTTCACAGGAAGTTAATACAGTCCACAAACAGATGACTAAAGCTGTTGGCGATTTACATTCGGCTACTAATCATGCTGTGAAGCAGAATGTGGAAAAGGTTACTAACACTGTGATGGATATCAAAACTAAGGCTCTTGCTAAGAGCGTGGATTCTATGCTTCATCTTTTTGGTGATTTACATCAAGATGGTTCTCGTAGTTATGAAAGTAAAAATTACAATTTTTATCAAAATGGCGATAGTATTACTGTTACGGCTAAAGATGGTCGGGCGGTAATGATAGATGGTGATTTGACTACTCAAGCTACAGAGAAAGATGTTGAATCATTAGAGGTAGTGGAAGAAGTAGTTTCTGATTATTTAAAGCACAGTCCTACCCAATCTCAATCAGCAAAATTGAGAAGATGATTGTGCCCTTTTGGGCAGGGTGTAGGGTGTAGGGGGTGGGGTGTAGGGAATGAAGAGGATGGTTTATTTTGATGTATTAATATCCAATAATCTTGACACTGTTTTGTGACTTTCTGTGATTTGAACGATATTTTTGCCAAAGGGTCACGAAATGCTTCAAAACTCATTAGGACAAGATATACTTCATAATTTAGTTGTGAGTTGTAAGAATGATAATCGTATAGTTGGGGGGAGACAGGGTTGAGCTTTGCTCAACCCTGTCTCATTAATAAAGAGAATGGGAAGAAGCTGCCGACGGCAGCTTCTTCCCCCACCCAATGATTATCATTATTATGTTGTTGACGGCGATTCATGCCCAACAGTGTCTCGCTTGGGTTTGCGTTGTCCAACCCGTGTGCCTGACTTTTTCTGGGGACTCTTATCTGTTTGCTGTTGCGTGTCCTGGGTTATCGCCTGAAGGTCAGTACTAGGATTACTAAGTGGCGTTTCAGTAATTTCAAGCGTTTGAGTAGATGTAGTTTTCTTACGAGTCTGCTTTTTCTTCAAGGCTGGCTCTACGGGGATCTCGTTTGCTGTTGTGGTCGTAAATTCTTGTGGTGCAGGTACGTTTGGCTTTTTCCGAGTCGATGTAGTTTTAGGTGGTGACTCTGTTTTCGATGAAGTGATTTCACTACCGACCAACGGAGTTTCAGGAGGGACTGCACTAGTCGGTACATCCGTTGAACCCATTCCTATTTGTAGCAAATGCCATAAGTGTTCGCGGCGGCTCTCCATATAGCTCAGTTTTTCTTCGCCTTCAGTCGCTTCTATTGCCATACGTTCGCACTGCGCTAGCGTTAGGGTATGTTCGTGTAATTGTTTTAAAGTTAAAGCTTTATTTCCATCATCTAATGCCGCCGCCACAGTTCTGATGAGCCAGTCTTTTAGGACTCCAAGACAGCCAATAGAATGTTCATAGAAGTAAAGCCAATGCTGCATTAATTCAGGAATATTAGTATCAAGAGGTACTTGCTTGAGGAGTGCCAATAACGCTGCTTGAAAATCCAAACGGTCTTGTTCATTTTGGTACAAATAGCGCGGAAAGTGGATATCCAGACCGCGCCGGGATGCTTGACCACTTAAATTGCGGAAATTTAACAGTTCGTAAGTACCAATCAGGATGTGTAAAACACCCGTAACATTCGTCATGGATTTAATCCAATCCAACTGGTCTAAAAGCTTGCCAGCATTACTTCCAGTCCCAATCTTCATTAAATGTTGCGCTTCATCCAGGATAACCGCACGTACACCACGTTTGGTTATCGCTTCTTCTAATGCGTGGCGCAGTTCTGGAGAATCATTAAACTGGGAAGTTTTGCTAGTACGTCCACGCCCTTTTTTCTCCCATGCCTCCGACGTATCAATGTCTACAATGCTACGACGCTCGTAGAATGGCTCATTCAAAAGCTTCAGCGCAGTCCGGTAATAGTCAGTTCGATTAAACACCCCACTGTCAGGTGGACGTGTCTCTATCAGTAACAGAGGTAATTGAGGTACATAACCGTTGCGGTAGCTTGAGTCATTTGATACATAATCCTCAGTTTGAGGCGCATTTAAACGTCGGGCAATTTGCCGTATCATCGTCGTCTTGCCCACACCGCTTGGCCCATACACCAACACATGAGCAAATCCGGCAGGTTCTCGAATCGCACGCATGAGCAGCATATCTACCCGTGCTAACTGTGGATGTAAAACTGCATACTCCTTAAATTGAGTAAGTAAGTTTATGTCATCGCTCCTGTTCCTGTTTAAATCCATCTATTTGTATTCCGCTAATATTGGCAGTGAACTTAGATCCAACGGTTCAACGTTTCGAGATGGTACGTGCTGCGATGCAACATCTTCACTCTGTTGTGCCAATACAGCAAATGTTGAATGAACTTGGTTTACTGATGGAACAGAAGAATTACTAGACGTTAAATTGTCTAGTAAGCGTTTACTTTCCAAATCACGCAATCTTTGCAGCAACAAGGCTTCATGTTCTTGGACATTGGCAATGAAGTCAGCTAAATGTTTGGCATTCAAATTCGTCGCCGTGGCGCTACGTTTGTTCAATTGCCTAATTTCTTGTGCCGCTAACAACACTTCTTTTTCAGTGCGTCCCACGAAAGTACTGTAATACTGAGAGATACATCTCACCCAGCGCCCATCAACATAGGCGTAAGCAACTCCCATATCAAAAGGATCGTAGCGTACTGGTACTAATGTTTTTTCTACATTGGGATTGCGGAAAGCATCACTCCAATAGTAGAGATAATTGACTTTAATCCCTTGTCCCGGCTGAACTTTCGCCTGACCTTTGGGCGTGGAAGGACGTGTTGCCATGAGGAACTCTTCGTTATAAGCAATACTTCGGTGTAAGCGTTCTCCGGCGATTGACAACCCTTCGGTATAAACAACGCCTGGAGACGCACCTAATGAGTCATGATAATTTGAGTCGTAAATCGAGTAAGCCCACTGGGTCAGGTAAGTATATAAATCTCCCAAATTCCAAACAGCTAACTGTTTTGGGTCAACAGTTTTGGTGAGTTGACGCGGCTGTTTACTTGCTTGAGTATTACCTAATAGGTTATAGATAAACTCAGTATTTGTCGTCCCAAATAATCGTTCAATTACCGACCCAAAGCGGGGTTTACCACCAGGTCGTGTTTTCTTGGTGCAGTGGTAGCGTGCTAGCAAGGTGTCAAAGTATATACTGTGGAATTCTTTGCCACCATCTACAACTAATGTTGAGGGAAAACGACCTTGGCGCTGGACTAAAATACGTAGCCCCATCATGCAAGACCTGTAAGAAGGTGCATCAAAAGTCAGATAAACTGCCAATATTCGCCGAGAATAAGCATCGGTCAGTAATGTTAGCCAAGGTCGTCCCAGTAACCGACCTGTAGCTTGTGAGCGTAATTCAATATCGAGTTCGGTATGGTCGATATGGACTATCTCCAGTGGACGGTTTCCGTGAGGACGTGTATTTAAAGCTAGTTCCCAGACAAAAGGCTCTGTTGCGTATGCGGCTTTTGCTCCCTGACGCTTTAATGTCTGCTCATGGGTTGGGCGTTTTTTTAAACGCTGGTAGAAGGTGCGGTTACTAAGGGGTTGTATATTTAATGCTGTACAGGCTCTGACATACGCCCGATATACTGAAGCGCCTGTCGCTTGTCTTGGTGTTTCAAAATGCTCCTTAATAAATTTATCTAATAATTCACTTGAATCTGTTGGCGATTTTGGTTGACGATTCCCTTGCTGATGTGTGCGTGGTAGCAACCCGACATAACCGCAACCTAAACTTGCTTCTGCTTCACGGAACTGTTGTACCCATCTACGCAAGGTACGTGGGTTGATGTCTTGATAGATATCTGTATGGCGTTGGAAATATGCTTGTACTATATTAAATTTTCGATTCGCTTCTTTTAAGTGAGATGGAGAAGCGGCCTCCATTAAAGTCCGTACAGTTTCATTTCTTGTTACATCTGTAACTCCGTTGTGGATTTTAATGGTGCCACTGTCGAATAACTGGAGAAAAAATGCTGTGGGCAACTGTATTGGGAAGCCTGACTCTGGTAATAGCGTGGTTGTGGTCTCGCCATAGTTAACTAAAGTCCATAGCGCCGAATCCCACTCAAGGGCTGTGTTAGGTAGCAGTGTTGTGGGACTACTGGGAGTATTCTTTGTAGTTACTCCTACAACAGATGCGTGTGTATAAGCGTCATGATTTTGTTGACTTACCCATAATCGTGTCCTGTAATGTTCAACTAAGGGGACAGCAGACAAATCCACGTACAAAAGCTCAGTTGCAATCATGATGTATATGTCATTGGCACATACATCATTTAATTCTTGTAGCAATGCCGCAATCGTTATTCCTGGATTTGCTTCCAGGTAAGCCAGAACTGTCGAGTGTACATCTGTTGTCAAATTTGATTTAAATCCCAGGTAATCTGACAAAAACATCAAGTTCTGGGTAAAGACGGGATTCAATTCGGCATCAGTACGAACGCAGTATTTTAGACCAAATTGTGATGCGTGTGCTTCTCCTGGTGGGCAACGCCAATGACCGGATGCTGTTTTTTGATAACGCCCAGGATATTTTTGTGCTAAGAACTCTAGTTCCTTAACTGTTTTCCACTCTTCCCAGCAAGCACCATCATGACGTAATACAAAAAAGTCAGGGGTATGATAGTGACCTATATTACGCCCTGCTTGATTTTTATACTGGATTTTGAATGGTGGGGGCTGGTCGTAGAACTCTAAAACTTTGGGGTCGTGTTCCATCAAGTAAATCGCCCACAATTCCACTGTATGGCTCTCGAATTGAATTGTGACCCCCATTTTAGAACTAGGGTACACGCCACAAACGTTCTTGGTTCGTCCTTGTACCCGACGTGAGGGTGGGGATTTCCTGATTTGTGTAATCAAATCAATGGTGTTGGTTGCTAGTTGCTGTTGCCTACACCAATCTTCAAACTCGAATTCGTTCATTTGAGCTTCACCTCCGGGAGCGTGACCTATGTGATACAAGGACGGCTTTGTTGCTTCACTACAGTCTCCTAAAAATACTTATCAACGCGAATTGAATCATATTTTAGTCAGTTTGAACCATATTTTGTCATCTAAGTTGTACATAGGAGTGATTTTTAGAGAATTATTCGGGAGAAGTTTTTTCTTTTTCGTTATGACAACTCTAGGATTTATTATGATTCACAATTAGGACACGCGGCCATAATTTTATGCAAACTTTTATGTGATGTTTAGGCTGTAACCCTTGAAATGTCGTTAATTTTTGGTCAGGGTATGATTCACAATTTGGTCATCCAGGGGGTAAAAGCACACTTTCAAAAAACAATTTCAGCCAAATTATCAGACTTAATTTAATCTTGGACTGAGGCTTTAATTTTCGCTCCATCAATTTAAATTTATAGTCAAGGAGTGAAAATTAAAGCCCTATAATCTTTTGAGAGATTGAATTATCCTACTCCTGACAAAACAGTGTTGAACCCTATACCCAACACCCAACACCCAACACCCAACACCCTACCCCCTACACCCTATTATCTTCTCATTCCCCTCGTAGGTTTTGGTGATTGCTCATACTTAGCTGCTGTTTTAGCTATCTTTTCCTGTTCTTTTCGCCATAATTCTTCTTTAATATTGGTCAATCTCTCTTGTAGTGGCGGCGATTTTAAAACATCAGCAATAGTTTTCATTTCAAGAGTTTTCTGTTCTTTCTCCCAGGTTTCATGATTTTGAACCTGGGATTCCCATTGCTGGATTGTTGATTCTAAGTTTTGTTTTTGAGTAAATAATTCTTTAATAGTTTCTATGGTTTCTAGTTGTTTATTTAAAGCTGAGTTATATTTATTACTCAATTTATGAAGTGGGAAATATTCCATTACTCTGATAGCTTTCTCTTGAATAGCGTGTTCTATCCATAAACTGTCAAGTTGTTGTTGTAATTGATTAATTTGGCTAGAAATTGCTTGTCTATCAATTGTCGGTGGCAGTTTTGCTACTGAATCTGAGAAATATTCCTTAACAGCTTGTTCTAAGTACAATAACTCTTGGTTAGTCAGTTCATCAATTGCTTTGGCGAATGCTGAAAAAGTAGTTGGCTCCTCTAAACGTTGTTGCAGTCGTTGCTTACGTTCTTCAATACTCAATTTCTTAGGTGGTGCAGGTGAAGCATGACGCTGTTGATTATTGTTATCTCGCCAAGCTTTGAGAGTTAATGCTTCAGAATATGCTTTCTCGTATGCTAGTGACCCCATTGCCGCAATCAAATCATCAACTCCTTTATTAGGGCCTGGCAATGTCACCACACTGACCCTAGCACCCTGTTCCTCCAATAATCTACCAGTGCGCGAGATGGCAATTTCTATATTTCGTTGAGTTTCAGTCCGCGTCTCGTAGTCAAAGCAGAAACTGATTTCTCGTTCTGGCGTGGCGAAAACAGCTAACTCGTCCATGAGTCTAGCTTTCATTTTTTCCCCAAGTTCATCCTTACTACGATAACCGGCGTAAATTCCGGGCAGTCCAATGGCAGGGTGTCCCTGGCTCAACAGACTGGCAGCTTTCTTGGCTCCCTCAGTAATTGTGACTGGTAGATTGTGCTTCCAAACACAATACCAAAATCCCGAAGCGCGATCGCACTCGCTTGGCTGTACCCCAAATTTTTCATAAATACTTTCTGCTATATCATCCGGCACATCAAGCAGGAAGATACTAAGTTCAGTTTTGGGTGGATGTTCATATTTAATGAATTTGCCGGGTTTATCAGCTTTTTCTCTTGGGTTATTGGGTTTATAGCATCCCCATAACTTCCTATCGGGTTTATCTCCTGGCTTCAAGTAGGCAAAAGACTTAGCGTTAACGCCAGCGTCACACCACCAGCCACCATCTTCAATGTGAGCATATTTGCTGATCATGGCATTGGAGAGTCTACCTGTATTAGTGCGTGGCAGTTTGTCGCTGTACATCAGGTATTCCCAAGCTTCATGCTCCCAATCGAGAGTTTGATGCAGACTTTTGAAGTTAAGGGCAACAATGTCCGGGTGAATGGCACTGTCTTCTACTAATTCTCGCCAGTGGCGAGAATCAAGTCGTTC
Source organism: Tolypothrix sp. PCC 7712 (assembly GCF_025860405.1). Classification (GTDB taxonomy): domain Bacteria; phylum Cyanobacteriota; class Cyanobacteriia; order Cyanobacteriales; family Nostocaceae; genus Aulosira; species Aulosira diplosiphon. The sequence continues at coordinate 82,819 of NZ_CP063789.1, forward strand.
TGGGGCTTCACCCACATTACTCGGTGTCCAAAATGCTACTTTTGGCTGTGCTGTTTTTGGGACTGGTTTTTTAATAACAGGCGGTTGAGTAGGAACGGGAGGCGGAGGAGCAGGGGTGCAGGGGGGCAGAGGGGCAGAACTGGGCAAAGGGGCAGGGCGCTCTTGAGAAGAATTCGGCTCCTCTGCAAGGTCACTCTTGTGTAGAGGGGAAGGACTGGGCAGAGGGGCAGAGGGGCAGGGGGGCAGAGGGGAAGGACTGGGCAAGGGAATAGAGGGGTAAGGGGGCAAAGGGGAAGACTCAGTATAAAATTGCTCCTCTGCTCCTCCGCTCCTCCGCTCCTCTGCCTCAACCTCTCGCTCCTCTGCTTCCGGGCTTCTAGCTACAATTACAGCATTTGTAACCTGTTCTTTCTCTAGTTTTGACTGGTGTTGCTTCTCTAATTCCTTCTGCCGTAGTAGCACCAGAGCATTTTCTTTAGCTTTACTCAACTGCGCTAAGGCTAGTAAATTATCTTTATCTTCCGTGTAGAGTTTCAAAGAATACCTGGCACGGCTAACCGCAACATAAAAGCTTTCCTGACCGATAGTCTGATCCGCAGCTATCAGTACTGAGTCAGCAGTTTTCCCTTGGCTACTATATGTAGTGCTGACAATCGCATAATCTAAGTGTTGCGCTTGTTGCAGGTTAAGAGATTCGGTTAGACCGCTATCTAAATACTGGATTTGAGCGTGATTACCCTCAATGGCAGTAACAAAAAACTCCTGACCGTTACGCCGTCCTAATTGTCGGTCATTTTTCGTCCAGCGCAGGCGATCGCTCTTAGCTATTTCAATACTTTGTCGTTGGTAAACTGCTTTACGAAATCCCGTGTCTACTTCAAGTTGCTTGCCATCAGTAGCCTTTAGTAGCAATCGGTCGGTGTCCTTGCCTACCACTTCATACAACTCACCCTTGGACAGCCCCCGGCGCTTGTAACTGCGAGTGGGCATCACCATATCACCCAACTCAAAGTTGTGAGTGTAACGCATTTGTACTGATGTGAGGTCTTTGGCTTGCAGTTGGGTGATATTGGTCGCGGTTCCTAAACTGCCTTCAGCTTTTAAATGCTCCCGAATGGCTTGGGTGATGGCTAAACGTTCAAAGTTTGTTCCTGCTAATACTAGGGTTTGTGTTCGTTCTTCGGGTGTGGATTTGATATAGTCAGCAGCGATCGCCTCAATTTTGGATTCTGGGGTTACAGTCTGGATGTAGCCATTTTCATCTAAGCGTTCAAATCCCTCTTGAATTCGACCTTCTGCCACAAGGTCTACTGCTAATTTGAGTTTCGGCGCACGTTGTCTATTCGATTCGTTTAAGTGGCTGGTTTTGATTCCTGCCTGTTGCAGCGATTTGAAGGGGTTGCCCGCTTCCACGGCTGATAACTGTTTTGTGTCTCCCACTAACAATACTCTGGCTTGCTCAACAGTAGCCCGTTCTAGCAGGGCTAGGGCATCTTTGGCACTTAGTAAACCAGCTTCGTCTACTACCCATATAAGATTTGGTTCAATTTCTTGGGGTGGTTCAGATACTAGCAATCTGGCAACAGTAAGGGCTTGAATATCCAATTCTTGACTCAACACTTTAGCCGCCATCGAACTGGGGGCAAAGCCTTTGATGGTGTAGCCTGATGCGATGGCGATCGCTTTTAGTTCCTTGAGTGCAAAAGTCTTACCAGCACCAGCTACTCCCTGCCATGCTGTAAATTGGTCTGTTGTGGTTGCTGCATCTAGTACCGCTCGACGCTGATCTTGGTTTAAAGCAGTTTTTTCCAAATGGCTTTCAACTAACTCTTGCTTGGCAAGTGCGTTAACTTTACCCTGCCCGGACTGCGTCAATTTAATGGTCGCCAATTCTCGGTGAACTGCCGCTAGGGTGGTAAAGTCGCGTTTTTCTGGTGATAGACTGAGTAATTGAGAGTTAGCCTGAATTAATGGCTCAATTAAGCTTACATCTGTGGCTAATCCCTGGTTGAGAATGAATTTTTCTAAGTCTTCCTGGGTGAAAGCGACGTTTCTTTCTGAGCAGTGAGCGATCGCATCCTCTAAATTCTCATGGCTGACTAACCTCTGTTGAAGTAGAGGCTGTGCCAACTCTGGCTGCACAAACTTGATACCCAGTGCTACTGCTTCTTCCTTCCACTTAGCTTTCAATTCATGCGGATTAATTTTCTGCTTAATGTTACGGGTGGCAGTCCAAGCGGCTTCTCGCTCTGCCCAGGTTGCATCAGAACCTGCTGCATTTAATATCTGCTGTCTGCGTTTGGAGAATTCTTTGAGGTCTTCGTCTCGAAAGCCCTTAATCTCAAACTGCCCGTGCTTTTTAGGTTCTACCTGATACCCTAGTTTTTCTATTTCGAGAGCCAGGTAATTTTGGTAGACCATGCCGAGAAATTTCTTATTTTTGAAAATCTCATCGTTGAACAGGCTGTACCATGAGCCATTTTCCAGCTGCGTTATGTTCATGACTAAAGCATGAGTATGCAGATGTGGGTCTAGTTCTCTGGTTTCAATATGGTCAAATTCCGCGACTACTAAGTTGTTAGTCCGGAGCAGTTGTTGCCCCTGTTGGGTTGTGGCTCTGGTGTAGCTATAACGTTGTTCAATCAGTTCTAAAGTCTTTTGTACCGCTAACTGATGGGCTGCTATCAGTCTTTCATCCCCATGCACCAAGGCTTGCAAGCTGACGCTTTTCGGTGCAGAGAAGGTAAAGTCAGTTGCGGCGCGACGTTGGGATGAGTTCAACTTCCTAGCACAGAGGTTTTGGCTGCCGTCAGGCGATCTTCCATTGACAATGTTAGAAAATGTTTCCTGATGATTTACTGCTCCTGATAATCCCAGTTTCTTTGCACCTTGACCAGACCAGCGTGAAGTACCTTCCTGGTAATATCCTTCCATGAAGTAATGTACTGCTTGCTGAGGTTCTGTATTCTTTCCTGTTAACACTAACTACCCCTTTCATAGAATGTCAGGTTTAGCGGTTGGAATAATTCAGGTATTTGGCACAGCTCACTAATTACAAATTCAAGTTCTATATCTGGGACATTCTTGAGCAAGCTTATTATCTTTTCAAAGTACTGACCATTAACACACCAAACTTTGAATGAAACATAACAGTTAGGCTTTATCTCATAAAATAATCTGTCACTATTTGGCAGCTTTCTAAATACTTCCACAGCGTCCGGATGATATTTACAAAAGTTAAACCCTACCCAGTTAATCGGTTTAAAATAGGCGATGCGGATCACGACACTACTCGAATCCCTTGTTGTAGAAGATGAATGACTACTCCAGTAATGACTGTTTCTCCAGAAACACATCGACATCATCTGCTGCGCTTGAGTCTTTAAAAGCGCAGGAGTTACTTTTTGTAGTACTGAGTAATTCAAAACTTAATATTTGTTAATACCGCTTTGATACCTATTTAAATTTTAAATTATTCTCCATTTTTTTGGGCAAAACTTTTTTGCGTACTGTGCGAAATTTTTTGGGATTCCAGAGGGGTTTCCCTTTTGGGAGATGTTGGGAAATATTGGGAAATCTGGGAATATATCTAATAATTATTGGTACAAATTGGTGAGTTTTAAGATTAATGACAATCTTGTCAATAATGTATAACAATCATGTTGATTCTTGGGATTAATTGGGAAAGATTGGGACAAAGATCTACCTTTTGGTCAATATATTTTTTCTTTGTAGGGTAATATTGGTATTTATTGGAACTAAAATAACTTCTTAATAGTTTCCATCGATAAATAGAAGGCTTTTCAAACAAAATAAAACAGGGTATAGCATCGAAACCCTTGAAAAATCGTGCCTAATTCTTTATTAGCAGGATTTCGCAATTAATAGTCACAAAACAAAGAGGTAGCTGGCAGTGAATTTATTGCTCAGTCTTGACCCTGGTTCTTCCATGACCAAAATGATTTACCGTGTCCTTGATTCCATACCATACAAGCCGCCAGAATTATTTTGTATGGAACCAGAGTTAATCGCCATTGCTAAAGAATCAATTGACCTGTACGAGTCAGGTAGGCTCAATAGCCCTAATCCAGAAAATGAAGCTTGGGTAGAATTTGACTCGGAATATTATGCAGTAGGATTTCTGGCACAAAAGCATTTTGAGGCTCAGGTCAAGTTGTCTGAACTCAAGTATGAAAATGCCATCCCCAAAGTGTTAGCCGCCGTAGGGGCGATCGCCACGAAGTTGGGATTAGGAACAAGCTTTTGTTTATCATTAGCACTGTTGTTGCCTTATGGGGAATGGGAAGATAGAGAGCGATTGGAAAGGGGTTTAACTGCGGCGTTGTCTAACTTCTCCTTTCGTGGTCAGCAGTTTTCTATAAATCTCGAATGCTTTGAATGTATGCCCGAAGGCGGGGGGCTGGTACTGACCCGAAGCAAAAAACTGGGGGCGAATTTTAATCAGTTGAGTATAGTTGTGTTGATGTTCGGCTTTCGGGATATCTCCGCCGTTAGGTTTGAGCGCGGATTATCTTCTGGCTCATCAGCTAGTTTGGGTTTGGCTTGGATGCTAGAAAAAATTAAAAACCGCACCTCTGGGCAGAATCTACAAGATTTACTATTGGCGATTCATCTTTCAGGAGCTACCCCTAAAGCTAAATACTTTAAATCTTTAGCCAGGAGTAAGAAAGCTGAATTCAGAGCCGAGGAAGTCACACAAATTATTGAAGTGGCGACTATGGCACGAAAGGAATACTGGGCAAAGGTATCAGATTGGCTTACAAGTCATGTTCCTACCAACGTTGATCAGGTGATTATCGGCGGCGGTACATCTCAATATTTAAGTAACGAGCTAAAAGCCTTTTTTGCCCATACCAAAATTTCCTGGGCAGCTGAATTAGAAGAGGATGTGCGCCTAGCGTTTAACTTACCTCCCCACAAAGATGCGCTCATTCTCCGTGTGACCGATGTTTACGGATTATTTCGATATTTGCAAAATCAAGTGACTTATTCACCTTCTCATGCTCTAGCAGACACGTAACTATGGAAGATAACACCATGCTAGAAGATTTGGAATTTCGTCTCCGCACCAGAACTTTAAGAGATAGTTCAGAAGCTATCTTACTGAACTATCTCAACTCCAAAGCTACTCTCTATCCTTCCAAGGATATGGCGATGATTGCACTGATGAGTTATTGGCTACCGTTAGCCTATCGCGCTGCTGGTCAGGTCGCTAAGGAGAATCTAGAACAAAGCATTAAAGATTGCATATATCGCTTGAAGCTTCACCAGCAGTATTTGCAAGAAATGCTGGCAGGAGGTAATGGGAGCATGGCAGATGATTTAATTGAGTCCCTACCTGCAAACAGCCATCTGGGTCAATTATCAACAACTCAGTCTGAGCAGTCAGTGGTGAGTAATCAATTACACGATGACCACGCAGATATAACTACTCTGCAACAAAATGAGGAGCCTGTGGAGACTCCTTCTGAAGAACAAGAATGGTTTAATCCGTTGAAACCTCGATAGCACAACGCAATTTCACTTCATTTTGATTAAGGAATTCTTTTATGTATCGTCAGTCAGAACTTTCTAATAGCATTACACCAGAAGAAATCATCAGAACTTTGTCTCTGTGTGGTATTACCCAAAAAGAACAATATACAGAGGATGAAGCTGACTGCTTCCGCGAATGTCGTAAATTAATTGAGCAGGGTAAAACTGACTCTGAGGTGATAGAAGCGTTAAAGCAGCGTGATGCTGTTGCAACTAAAGTTCTGCCAAAACCTAAGAGACAAAAAAATTCTGCTGGCTCAGATGAAGCCCAGTCAGATGAGCCATATGCAGACACTGAACCAAAGGATATTTCTCAATTACTGGCATTAGCCAAGGAGCGAGTAGGCACAAGAATTACGCTCTCGGAATCTCTGGAGATTTTGCTGTCTTGTGGACTCCAAGACCAGGATGAATATAACCAAGCCCAGTGCTTACGCTTTCTCGAAGCTTGCGATTTAATTAAAAAGCAAAACAAATCCGTTGAGGAAGTGGCACAACATTTTGGGGTAACTACCGATAGTCCAGGACTCGAGGATGTAGATACAAGTGAGCTTCTGCAACAACTAGGAGAGACTACAGCTTTACTGGGGGAAGAGGAGCGAGAGTTAATTAGGGAAATGGTGCGACAGAAAGCTAAGGGTGATATGGCTGGTTTGCCCAAGTTGTATTTGCAGTCCTTAATTGAGGAGATGAAATCGCCACAATTTCAACAGGAATGGCAGCAACTACGGGATGCTTTTAAAGCTAGGATCATGGGAAAAAAGCCAACTTCCCCAACATTCCCGCATCAGTTGCCTTTGATGAGCTTGCCACCGACATCGGAGAATGGGTCAACATCCTCTTAGATGAAGAAAAGCGGACTATTGAGGTCAAAGCACACAAAATTATTGAGGAAAAAGCCAAAAAGAGGGCCACAGAAATAGCCTTAACCAAGCTCAATGAATCTCAGCAATGGATTGAGGCTGAACAAAAACGCTCTCAACTTAGGAGGCAGCGCTCACATGAATTGAGAGTAAATTTAATTCATTTTGCTCACTGGTTATGTTCTGGCTGGTCTGGCTGGTTATTTTATTTAATTTGGTTTGCAATCTTCAGTTCTTTTGGTTTCACTTTAGGTATTAACTTCCCTTCTGTGATTGCTTGTCCCAATACCAACGGTTTTTGCTACCTTTTACGATTGGATAAGACAAAAGTTGTTATCCCTAGTGATTACATTCAACAAACATCACAAAAAAAATCCAAACGTCAACGTTAATTAATCGGACTGTTTTTAACTAACAAATCAATTTTGATCAAAATTGATTTGTCAACTGGTCAGTTTATAAGCTGATACGCACCTAAATCAAATATTCTGGCGTTAGGACTGTCAAGGGTCAAAGGCTAGCTTGGACTTTGGACTCTTGAACGCCAGTTGCTTCAAGTCTGGCGACCGAACGCACTGGCTCCTTTTGACAACCTGAGTGCGAAATATACAATTTAAATGCGTAACAGCTTAAACATCAAGAGGGTAGTTAAAAACTACCCCTTTATTTTAAAAGCAGTAACCGGGTTAGACTGGATGAGATGAGAAATTATTACTGCTGTGCTTTTACCCGAATGGCACTAAGAAAAGCTCTAAGTTAAGCAGTATTTGACCCCAAGAATAAAAAACTCCTTAATTGACCAATTTTCAGCTTTTGTTGCCATTCTAGAGCCTTATATTCGGTTGAGGAAACAGCAAGAATGTTTACCCCAACAGATAATTAATTTTTAAAACCATTTAAGTAGCTTATCTACTGATTGAATATAAATTGATTCTATACTTATCTTTACAGTGAGATTAGGCCGAACAATTTCAATTTCGAGATTTTTGGAAATTAAAATAGTCAATATCATAATAATTATACGAATTTTGACTTTTTTTTGACTATTACGTTCTTGGTTAAACATGAGTAGGCTCCTAATCGGTGTTTAAGATGTTGTGTTTTTTGTTGTATTTATATGGGAATTAAATATTTATTATTTTCTACTACCAAGTTGACAAAGTTTTTACTGTCTAGAATGAATATGAGCGATGCTAAACTAGCTTTCAAGCCAATATACTATGTACCCAAACTTGGTATAAGCTACGGCAAAAAATATTTAACCCGGACACAATAAAATATCTTTTGAGCCTTATACCCTATGCAAAAAAGCAACCTTTTTATTAAAAAAGATTGCTTGGAATTAAAGAAATAACTTATTTAATCTCTTTGAGAGGTTGTTTTAAAACTGACTTTTCACGTTATGTGGAAAAGGCGATTTTAACGTTTTCTCAAGCCCTGATTCTTTCGTTCCCTATTGTCATTAGCTTTAAGCTATTGATAATAAGTCTGTGGAAAAAGTAACGTAGTTCCGGTGGTTGAGGACTTCCCGTGAAAAGTCAGGTTTTAAAAAGTCCTACGTGTGTCATACTGAACATAATAAAGTGTCTCAATATGTTTCTCAATGCTGATAGTTTTTACTCCACTTTGTTTCGCTATGAATGACAATTTTATGTCTTATTAGACTTTTAAAACATCCTCTGATAAAAATAATTAATCTTTAATTATTTACTCACAATTACTAATCATTCCGCTTTCCCCACTACAGTAAAAGCAGCCCAAGCTTCAGGGTTATGATTCCCGTTGTTATCCTTGACCATACTCAACATTGCTTCGCGCATAGCTTTGGCTTTATCGAACTTATTTTTGTAGATATTGGTATAAAAATCAGTCATCAACTTTACAGTGTCATCATCCGGTACTTTCCACAGGGACACTACCACAGTGGGAACATTGGCTGCGATAAAGGAACGAGACAAGCCAACCACTCCCTCTCCCTTAATATCTCCCCTACCCGTATTACAAGCACTTAGTACGACCAATTCAGCTTGTAAAGGTGATTTCTCTGGAAGTCCAAAATGCTCCATAATTTCACTAGTGGTGAGGAAGCCATCATCTTTGCTAGAAGGAGCCAGAGCAATTGCTCCCGGAGAATCGATAGCATTAATACTATCGAGTAAACCGTGGGTAGCCAGATGAATCACTTTGGCAGATGCCATTTTTTGCACAATTACTGACTCAGTGGCTTGGTCTCCAATGAGGGGGGTAGTGTTAAGCATTTTGGCAATCTTCTTGGCTTCTATTTCTGCACCAGGTAGTGAGTCTAAGGGTTTTAACTCTTGCCTTACTTTCTGCTTAGGCATGGTTGGATTACCTACAACCAAGGCTGACGCACCGCTAGGAGGAACAGATGCATTTGGGTTGTTTTTTGTTTGTTTGCGTTTTTGAGTCAAACTCAAAGTTTGAATTGAAGGAGCAGTGAGGATGGTGTGTTTTTCAATCAGGTATTTATATTTGTCATCTTGGAGTGCAACAAAGGGAACCAAAAATAATTCTTGATGAGGAATAAAAATGACCCGTTGCTGTTCATCTTGGGGCAAAAACTCAGCAATTGGTTTTATCAGAAGTTGATGAAGTTGTTGTAAGTGGGTGGAAGATTTATCTGCTTGGGAAGTGGGATTATCATTAGTAAGCCCTCTTACACCAATAGATTGACGGCTAACTTCTACCAATTTTTTTAGAGAAATATCTTTAGGAAGGTGATTGGGAAGGTAAAAAGAACGAAATTTAATTTCTCCTTGAGGGGGGATAACCCACATATGGAGAAATTTATCAAAAAGAACTGAATATTCAACTAATGTAGCATTTTGCTGTCGGGCGATTTGTTGAATTTCTTCTACAGTTAGGGATGGTAAAGTCATCGCCTCCTTTGGCTTCTCATTGATTCGCTGAAATAGTATTTCCAATAAAGCGCGGTTTCGCCCCAGTTCCGAAATTTCTAGAGCTTTTTGGAGTTTA
>NZ_CP063790.1 GCF_025860405.1 Tolypothrix sp. PCC 7712
CAGAAAGTCGAGAGCAACAAGAAACATTCTTAAAATGATTGTTGATGCAGGCAACGGGCGGATTAAATGCCACGCACTTGGCTATACCAGTTGTGTGGACTCCATTGTCTGCACTGTGGCTGAGGCTTCCAGTTGGGGATTGATGGGTGCATTTGAATGGAACGACCAAAATTATATAGTTGGACATGATGCCCCAAACGCCAAAACTCGCACCATCATTTCTCGTACTGAGAATGGCAAGATTAAATTCTTTCCGCACATGGTGCTGGGTGCAATCACCAGCCATCCCTACATCCTTGATAGCGTTATTGGAAAGGGCAAAAAACGTAAGCTAGTGGCAGATATTCAGTGTTTGTCAATAGCTAGAGGCGAGTCCTTGTACTCCAATCTCCAAAAAGCTTCTCAATTCTCAGTCAATGGCATGATCTACGAGATTGAATGGCGTAGTTTTATCAGTTATCCAGAAGGGTTTGGTGCTGCTCTGTCTGCCCACAAAATCATCAAAGAGAAAAATCCCAAAGCCGAGCGATTCTACACCCTAGACATTGGCAATGGGACGATCACACTTACCCCTTATGAATGCCTTGGTAAAAAGCCCATTGCCGGAACACCCTTTATTGGTAGTGGGGGTGGAGTCAGTTCCATCGTGAGATTTTTTGGCATGGCTGCAATGTACGGGGATGACGGCGAAAGCGTCGCATCTCTTGATTACATCCGCACAGCTTTACAAAGGGCTGAAGTACTGACAACAGAAGATGGTCAAAAGCGATACAGCACCTTTGCTGCCATATCGCGCCGTGATATTGGTGATTGCCTCTACAAAGCCTTAATGGACTGGAGAGACAAACACGTCAGCGCCCAAACAATTCTGCAAGCTGTGGATGATGTTTTGTTAGGTGGACATTATGTTTTCTGCTGTGGTGGGGGCTTTGAGGTTGCGCCTGTTGCTGACTTCATCCAACAACAAATGACCAGTGAGCGCCTGATTGTATTACCCACGCCTGGGACTATCTCACTAACTGGACTAGAGGATCACCAATGAAAACTGAACGACTTTGTTACCACGTACCAAATGACCTTGTTCCCATTGTGCGGGCGCTTGCAGAGCGTGACGGTACACCGCCAAGTAAATGGCTGGGTGAAATTATCCGCGCTTATGTAAGAGAGCAACGACAGAAATTAGTCAATCACCCAAGTCAACGTGGCGTGATGGCCGCTTACATCAATCTCAACAACTTGGAGGCATTGAGCAATGATTAAAGCGCTTAGTCAAAATCAATTGCGCCGGCTAGAAGCTTGCTCGCGCTGGCTCAGAGAGATTCGGGATTCAGAATCATTTGCACAACTCGATTACCACCCAGATTTGACGTTAGGTGATGCCATCCAAGCAGTGAGCGAACTTTTACAGGAACACTCGCCAGAGTGTCAAAGAAGAACACCCTTGGCAGAGGGTAAGGGAGAGAAGCCCATACCGAAAGTGGGGGCTTGAAATCCTCTTGGTAGAAGAATTTCTGAATATTTCTTCCCTGCTCCCCTGCCTATGACGGTCAAGCGTCACGTTACAGCAACTAGGAGATTGAACGATGCAGCAGTTAGAGCCAGTGCTTTGCCCAACAGAACTACAGGGCGGCGCGGTCTATCAAATAGACGGTGTTTTGTACAAGTATTTATACTCAGACCCCTATGCGCGCATAGACCACCCTAGATTCAAGTTTGTCCCACTGCCAGGGCAACGACGGACGGCTGATTTGATTCTGAACAAAGCAAAGATTCGCAAGTGTTACCTAGTACCTGGCTATAGAGCATCGCAGGTATCGACGGTTAGTGAAAAGGCGGTGCAAATGAGTTTGTTTTGAGGGGCAACGGTCGCTAGTTTTCGAGGCAGGCGACCGTAACCACAGGATGCATCTACCGCCGCAAAACGATAAATACACAACACATAGGATTTTAACAGTGGCTAAACCCGTAGGATTTTTTAGTTTGTCTGCGGACAACAAATTAATTGCAGAGATGACCCAAACCTGGGGCGAGGATTTATCCGGGATGGCTGAGAATGACTGCCTTTGGTTAATTGGTCGCATTTCCCATGACCTTTGGCTTGGGAGTGATTCTAACGAAGCAATAACCGAAGATGCTGAGGAAGTAGCAAATCGGTTGCACGAGCTAAAGTCCTGGGAAAAAGTAGCGTTGATTCGGGCGCTGATTCAAGAAGCTTAGATTCACGGTTATGTACAAAAAGCAGATGTATTTAGCCCTAATTGGTGTGGGTGTTTGCCTCATGCCCGCGCTAATTCCCTTAATACCCAGGATTGGGGCATATATCGAGGCAGAACGGGTCAAAGCAGAAACCCAGTTACTTGCACAAAACCTGAAAACCAGTGAGCAACTGAAACGAGAACGCATTGAGCAAAGAGCGAAAACCAGCGACGCACTGTACCTTGCTGGGGTAATGCCCACAACTCAAAAATTGCGAATTACCAATTACATCGACAACAGCAGACGCAACCCACGACCAGACACAACAATTTATCAACTAGATGAAATGGTTGATGTTTTTGACTCCACTGGGCGCTGTATAGGGCGAATCGAGTCAGGGGCTTGGAAGTGGAAGTACTATTACCAGGGCTTGTGCGAAGGCGTTCAAAATGTTCAACCAGTTAGGAGAAATAAGTAATGGCAGTCAGTTCTAGCGCAGGTAAAGAGACTTCGGGCAGTGGCAGCACAGGCAAAGAAGGCAAAAAGCGGAGTATAGGCGAGGTTATTGACTTTTGCGCCAAGGTCATAGTCTTGGTTGTGGGTTTACCCATTAGGTTTGCGGCTGCAATAGTCGCTCAGTTTGTAGCGACAGGCGGTATGGGTAGGGCTGTGGTCGGTGGAATTCTGTTCATTGGCGGTTCGGTAATTAGCGCGGATTCTGTGTGGCAGCTAGTTTTTCAAGGACAGCCCGTAACCCCCTGGTTTGAGCAATACTGGAACTGGTTAAATGTGCCCGCCGCAGTGTTTAACCCATTCTTTTACCTGGCGTTCATGGTTGCAGTTGGGTTGCAGGTTGTAGAAGCTCACGCTCTACGCGGCAAGAACCCCGATTCAGCAAGGCGAGAACTTCAAGACCACATGGTTTATGACCTAGAAACTAAGCCCAGCGGCAAGATTGACCTAGTAGGGGACTTGTGGCGAGATTACAAAACAGCAGGGGTACGAGATCGCTCAAGCGCTGGGTTCGTAACTATTGCTGTGTGGGTGTTCGACCTAGTAACAACCTTTGCAGCCCGTAACCCGTTCCAGTACACAGACCCGCTGATGATTTTGGGTTGCATTCTATTTAATGTCGGCACGATGCTATCTGGTGAAATGGGCTTTGCTATTTGGCGCATGACTAAAGACTAAAAACAGTATCCCCGTCATCGAAGAGGCAGAGGGGCAGAGGAGATGGGGGGCAGGGGAGAAACCCCATACATAAATGTAGTTGCTCTGAACCGAATGGCACGCTTGAAAAGGGAAAATCGTTGAGGCAGCAGGGGTGCTCTTGAGCGGAGGAGCAGGGGAGAAAGAAGAAGTTTAAGGCATTGCGTTCGGATATTTAGAAAATCCCCCCTGCGCCCCTGCACCCCTGCCCCTCTGCAATCCTTACACTGCCTACCCTTCAGCTTTTCAAGCGTGCCATTCTACTCTGAACCCTTAAAGCCAGGGGAATCCAAAATCTTTCTCCAGACCTCTGCCCCTCTGCTTCTTCTGTCAAAGCTACCAACTTTGATCGGGACTACTCACTTAGAAACAGCGAGAAACCTATGCAAAATCATCTTCCGAAAATCACAACCAAACAAACCGAATACTTGCGCGGTCAATACCCCAGTCTCTCCTACTTAGAAGCGGGAAACATCGCCGAATGGTTGCAAGAGCGAAAAGACCAGCTTTTTGAATTAGCACGAGAAGCTGAAAATGCCGCAGATTTGACTCGTGTCTTAGGGTTGGTAGCTGGCGGTATTGGAACTATCTGCTATGCCGTCAACCCTTTTATGCTGGTTGGGGGCATGATTGGCGGCGCGGCTTGGCTGTGGTTTGTTGTTGAGCATCACAGCCGCACTAAGGAGATTGCACCACTGCCTTTTGTACGCGGTAATTTCATGGACGCGATCGCAAGAGCTGGTGATTATGATGCCAGGCTTGATTACCAAGCAGATTACCTAGCGAATACAGTAAAGTTTCTGGAGCGACCGGAAGCTGAAGAATATGCCTTCCTCCATGCCCAATTTGAGAATATTAGCCAATACCTCAGCCAAGTTGAGCCGGGGAAGCGCTTTTATGCGTACCGTTGGATGTTTGGCTGGTTTGGCAAGCTCAAAGGGCGACAGTTGCCCACCTATGAGAGCATGGTTGACCATTTACAACACGTAACAATTGATAGCCGCGTCAATTATGAGGAAGTGCAGGCAGTCCAGGCGACACAGGAGCTACCGCCTACCGTTGATATCAGGCAGTTACAACCAGCTTCTACAGAGATTACCAATACCCAATCTCCTACCTTTAATCTGACTGCACTGCCCAGTTTGCCCCTAAACCAAAGGGCTGAGGCAGTAGTCAATGCGTTGACTAGGGGCGGTTTTAAGATTGATGAGTGCTTAGGTTCTCAGGTCGTTGCTATCTGCGGCACTCAGAGGGGTGGTAAGGGGACGTTAGCCGCAATTCTAGCCACAATCAGCAAAGCGCTAGATTTTAGCTTAGATGTGCAATATTTCACTGCTGGAGTCGATATTTACCCGTTTGCTTGCAATCTCACCTCGGCTCTTGATTTTCCTCAAAGAGACTCAGACGCGGCTGATAAATCGGTGGCTGATGAGTTATTGCAATTTCTCAAAAAACTGGATGGTTCACAACCTTACGCTCACAAGAACCTACTATTGGTCATTGATGAGGCGATGCGCTTACTTTCACTGCTAGAGGAAGGCGATCGCACTTGGGCGATTCAATATTTACTTAGCCGTTTTGCTAAGTGCGGCGGCACGTTAATCATTGTCCTCCACGGGTCTAACCTGACTTCTGTGGTGGGCAAGGCAACGGCGGGATTGGCTGACACTTTCAAGCAATCGGTTTCATTTATTGGCTGTGTCGCCCAATCTGTAAAGGCAAAAGGCTTGAGAAAGATTAATGTTGCCAGTGGTGCTTATTTTAAGGCTAATCCTAATAACTTTGGTGAACCTATTGCTGGTGGGGAGTTGGGGGCGATACCAGAATGGCTCAAAACTGATTTGCACCCAGGAAACGGTCAGCCAGACCCAGCACGGACGCTGCTTAAAGTCTTCCCGGAGTTGGTACAACAGCATTTTGCCGCACCAAGTTCTGTGATTAGCCAGCTGGAAAACAATTTCAAAGCGGCACCACATGAAGATATTGAACCACCACAGGAAATGGTTAAGGATGAGGATTTTGAGCAGATTATGGTGATTGTCGCTCACGCTACCAGCTTTCCTGTCAGTTTTGAAGCTATTAGAAAATCGCGGAAGTGGGGTGAGGAAAACAAGAGCGTTCGCTATTTAAGACTTGCTTTAAAGGCGCTCACAGAAGCGGGGAAATTGCACGGTAATGAGAAGGACGGTTATCGAGTTCAGGGTTGAGAACTGGGGGAGAGCGGGTGGCGACAGCGGAGTGTGGGGGGCGGGCTGCTGAGTTTTTGGCCACTCTATGAGTGAATTATTGCCCGTCCCCCACACCACCCGCTCTCAACGCAGTGTCCCCAGTTCGTCGGGGCCTCATGAGTTGATGAGTTGAAGCAATTTTGATATCACTAATAGCAACGATTTATCAACCCTTGGTGTAGAACCCAGTATAGACAGCTGCAACATGAGCAAATCCTATCGGTGCAGATTATACCTGCTATTGGTCATCAATCTGCAAGCATAAGGAGGTTTTATCAGCCAACGAGATAATGCGGGTTGTAGCGAAAGCGATTGATAAGTTGAATTTGATAGCTCGTTGTCGCGTTCGTGTCACCAACGAAGATACAATACTTTTGGGGAATGATTACACGTTTTCGGTATTTGGTGTAATGCCCTAGAAGGCGCAAAAATGAAGGTAGACGGCAACGGACAAGGCAAGATATTAAGCCAAGACGAATTGAGGCGATTGTTCACCGAGGGGTTACTTACCCCACGCGATCGCGCTCTGTTTGGCATCTGCCTGTTTACTGGTTGTCGCGTATCAGAAGCTTTGGCTCTCAACATGACTGATATCAAGTCTGGAACCATCACTTTCCGGAAGTCTACCACCAAAGGCAAGTACAAAACACGGATTGTAGACATTCCACCAACGCTATCAGCCATACTAGCGGAGTATCAGCCCAAGGGGGCGGTGATGTTTCCGGGTAAGCGTGGTGTAACTGAACGGCTGACTCGATTCATGGCAGACAAGATTCTCAGAGAAGCCTGCAAGCGCATTGGGGTAGAAGGAGTTAGCACCCACTCGTTTAGGCGAACTGCCCTGACGCAGATGTCCAGTGCGGGGATACCTTTACGAACTATTCAAGAAATCTCAGGACACAGCGATTTAGGTACATTGCAGCGTTATTTAGAGGTTACGCCGGAGCAGAAGCGGAAGGCGGTTTCGGTGATTGGGTTTTAGATGGGCTAGATTCTGCTTATCCTAAAAATAAACTCCCATGCCCCGCCAACCTCGTGAAATTAAACCCGATTACTGCTATCACATTACGACTCGTTTCAGGAGTTGAAAAACTATTTTTTGGGTGGAGGTGCTAGTTTTTTATTAATTATTACCTTTCCTTCCCATCCGTTCATCGTTTGGAAAAGATTTCTCTTACCCTCCTCCATTCTCGTAAGTATCAATTCCTGTATACTTTCATACATTTCTTTCCATCTTCCTTCTTCTTTCTCCAATCTGTTCCCCCAATCTTCCTCATCAAATCGCGATTCCAAAAATATTACTCTTTTCAATCGGTTAATGAAATCGGTTTCACAACGAACAACATCCCCCTTCCCAATACTTAAAATTCTCAAAAACTTCCCAAAAAACTCAAA
Organism: Tolypothrix sp. PCC 7712; assembly: GCF_025860405.1. Classification (GTDB taxonomy): domain Bacteria; phylum Cyanobacteriota; class Cyanobacteriia; order Cyanobacteriales; family Nostocaceae; genus Aulosira; species Aulosira diplosiphon. The sequence continues at coordinate 7,029 of NZ_CP063790.1, forward strand.
TTCTCTCCTCACTAAACTACTCTCCCCTATTATATTTACAAATCTACTCCACAAATACAAATCTACTTTCTTTATGTTTTCTATAAATAAATCCTTTTCTTTTGTATACTTGTCTTTTAAACTCCAAACTCTTAAATATTCTATGCTGCTTAACTCGACGATATAAATTATATATTTTGGAGAAATATTAGAAATTAGAAAACCTATAACATTCTGCCCACAAAGGGTCTGAATATAATTTTCCCACTCCCTATGTCTAACACCTAGGGATTTTTTGAAATCTCGATTTTCTAAGGCTTGAATAAAACAGATAGGTATAATGAGTTTCAAATCAAAATCTCTCAGATATAGCTGGTCTATTACCTCAACTGGGTCAATAAGTTTTTTGCTTATTATGTTAGATATTTGTAATAAAATTGTATTAAGAACTGGCTCGGCTCTATATGGTTTAACTATCCAATCATAACTGCCAAGCAGTCGAAAATAATCTTTGGGAAGTTGACAAGCATTTAGCATTGTCCTATATTTTAACTGTTTAATTAAAGAAGCTAAAAGCAATGCAGCACGCAAAGCTCTATTTTCGTCTTTATCCCACAGCCAATTAACTAAAGCTTGTAACGCACTGGGAGTAGCAATACCCACCAGAGCATCCATAACCTGATGGATAGAATCGGCGGTTACAACTTCCTCAATTTTAGGCACAGCTATATCGCCCATACGTATCAAAGCCTGATCTAAATTCAGGCGAAATTCTATATTATCCAAATTGGCATACTGCTGAGTTAATAATTCCGCCGCACTTGATAAGTTAGTCAACGACAAAGCATTTACGACAGCCTTACGACGAGCATCTGTTTCACTTGTGTTCTCAAGGGTTTCTTTTAAAAAAGAGAACACATCTGTACGTCTTCTGTCGTCCGCAGCGACTGCTGCAAAGGCATGATTTACTATATCCTCATTTCCATCTTCTCCCAGCCGGGATTTAAAGCTATTAATAATTTCCAAAGCTAATGTCGAATCAACTTTTTGAACATCAGCCAAGCACTCAAATGCAACAACTGGATCTACTGTGCGTACTTCTGTAATTAAATTTGTACTATTAGAAGCTATTCCACACCAGAGTTTAAGAGTTTCACGCCAAGCATCTGGGTCAGCTTTAAAACGACTAATTAGACCATCAGCATTGTCCCGTAATTGATTGGCTGCGAAAAATTCCTGTAAGGTCAAGTGTGCGAACTGGTAACGTTCACCGCCATCAATAGCAAGTAATAGACCATTACGTTCTACAATTTCAACCAGTATGGCTCTGGTGCAGTCAGGCTGAAGATTGAGGTCAGGAAGTATGTTCATTACCTCTGATTCAACAGTTCTCCAATCTACGCTGCGACGGTCTTGTCCTTGTTGGTTAGCATTGTCTTGGAAGAAAAGTGCTAAGTGTTGAAGTATAAGTTTTTTATCACGCGCTTGAAATTTGTTGCGTTCTCTATGCCATTGTTCTAATAGAATATCTGTTGCTATCCGATAAAACTCTGCCCTTGAATGGGGTAGTACAACAGGGGTATCAGCATAAAGATAAGCAATAATAGTAAGCATTAGCGGATTACGCGCCAAAGCCATAATTCGCGGTCTGTCTTGCAACGTTTGCATAAGTTGCTCAACAGATTTATCTGCTGGCATATCTGGCTTCCAGGGAGCTAAAAATTCCCGAATCTGTTGGTCGCTGAACTCAACAACTTCTAGAGTCTTTTCAACTACCTCATGAAATTCATCTCTGTAAACAGCCGTGCGGCAAGTAATAATAACAGGACACTTCAGATACTTATCTAATAAATTTTTGATTTCATTAACTACCCGTTCACGAGAATCACTATTCACTTCATCAAGACCATCAAATAGCAATAGCAGTCTACCTTTATCTAAACTTTCAGAGACAAAATGTTTTGCGTTCTTGAAGCCATCTCTATCAAAGGCATCCTCTAAGTGTTCTTGTATTGTCTTTTCTGAAGAGCTTAATCTGTGTAGTTCCAATAAAATTGGAATACATTGGAATTTATTAAATAAGCTAGACCAACGACCATCAGCATAACAAAGAGCAATATGCCTTAGCAGCATTGTCTTCCCAGAACCAGGAGAACCTTTAACCATAAGTCGGCGATGGTTAGTTATAGCTTGAAGGGCATCAATCAACTCATTGTCATTAGTACCTGTAACTTTTAGTGGGACATATACATCTTTTAGTTTTAGAGGTCTATCAGGTCGAAACGAAATTTTTAATTTCTCATACTTATGTTTGAGTTCGTCTCTGTATCGGTTTAGTGCAACACCACGTAGTAATTGAATTCCTGATAGTTTGCTATAAATTTGATTTCCAACAGCATCAAAAAATTTACTAACCCATTTTGTTAAAGTATCTTTAAAAATTAGAACGATAAACAAAACTATTGCAGCTAACCATCCGTTTTCCGGCTTTAGGAGTTCTCGTAAGTCCTTCTTCTTTGCTTCGGAGCGCTTTTTGTATTCATCATCATAAATTCTTTTAATTGTTTTCGGTTCTATTCCTACAGCTTCTTTACCATATAAATCAAGTAATTCTTTAGTCTGTTTTCTTGGAATATCATCTTCAACATCATATTCAGCTTGCTGCTGAATCTCCTTTTTGAGTTTTTCTGTAGGTAAGGTAGAAGTTGGGGTAGGAGTAGGAACCTGAGAATAGCTTGGAATTAATGATGTATAAAGTACTAACCACAGTGTTAGCGTAAACAGAAGTGCGTATAATCGTTGCTGCTTTAAACTATTTTTTGCAGACTTTAATTTTTTAATATATTGAACTAGTTTCATAAATTCGATGAATAGCACATTACAACTATTACCCGACTATTTCTGCCACAACTTGGCTCATCTTCAGCCCCCGCCAAGCGCAAGCTGTATGGAATCGTCTGTGATACTAATGTGCATGGCTAGGGCGGCTTTTGTATCTTTTTAAAGATTTTATAGTTAATTACGCTTAAACAAAATTACAAATGTCTAAAATTTATTTAGACAATTTTGAGCGACAAAGTTCTGGAGTGATTACCTTGGACGATATCGGGAATCGTTAATCGCTATATCCATTAAGAGCGCCGGAATTTGCGATCTCGCCCTGCTACGCCGCCCAATCCCTACACAGTAACTCTGCCTGTTGCAACACCGTCGCCTTCTCCTGCTTCTCTGGTGGATAACCATACTTCCGCAGCAGGCGTTTAACTAACCTCCGCAGATTAGCCTTAACACTTTCTTTCACAGTCCAGTCAATGATGACATTGTTGCGGATAATTTGCACTAAGTCACGGGTGATCGCCGTTGTTGTGTCGGTAAAGTAGCCAATTCCGACATTTCTATACCAGAGTCTACACAGAATGATTTTAGGCAGTGTGATTAGTTCGCTATTTCTATTAATTACCAATTCTAAACTTCTCTTTATACAACCTCCATAATTGTAGGTAAATTGTATGATTCAACAGGATAGTTAGTGATGAACAGTTCCTTGCCTTTGTCTGCCTTCTGCTGTTTGTAATTGTTCATCCCGTATTGCAACTCCCACTCATAAATGTAGGCAAAAGAAAAGTTACGCCGCACTTGTTCACAGTTATCGTAAGTAATCAACCATTTGTGTGAACACTCCGACATCAGTTTGGCAAAGCGAGAATGGTCAAAACAGGTATGCAAATCACCTTTCTTACCATAAAGCTTAGATTGAGTCTTGCTGAGATAAGGTGGATCTAGAAAGATAAATACATCTTTCCCAGGTTCTTTAAGTAAGACGCTGTAGTCGAAGTTAGTTACACGGGTATTAATAAAGCAATTATGCAAAGCTGCTAACCGCTCAATAGAAGAGGCTGTAAACCGACCTTTGAAGGAAGCCTCAGAATAACCTCCACTCTCAATGGTTCCCGAAAAGGTAATTCGGTTAAGAACAAAAAACCGTACAGCCCGTTCAAGGGGACTCATAGTATTTGTATCTGCGGCAGCGAGAGATTTAAACAAGGCACGTCCATCCGTCGTCTCATTTTTAACTTTCCAGACTTCCTCCACTAGCTTTGGCAAGTTGATTTTGGCTTGATGCCAAAAGCAGTACAATTCTTGGTTGAGATCATTGACCCAGCAAGGCATACTGGGGTATTTCTGTAAAACATGAAAAAATACAGAACCTCCGCCGACAAAAGGTTCACGGAATTCTCTAAATTTAAGAGGTAAAAAGTGAGCAATTTGAGGAATTGCCTTTTGTTTCCCACCAGGATAACGTAATGGACTTTTAAACATAGAAAATTATCGTAGCAGAAAACGTATTTTTTAGTGCTTTAGTATCAAATTTTAAACAAAGTTTTTTTCATTTGCTTTGCTGCGGTATGTAAGCGCATATAAATTTAACATCTAAACGTAATGATTGTCAGACTGTACGAAGTGAAAATCTGACAATGCCCAGATTAATTTACTTTAAGTATCATTAGATAATAAACAGTCTTGCGAATAGATACTTCAACATTTTCTCTCCAGCCTGTCGGCGGGTTAGCTATAATATCATCAAAAAGCCAAGGTAAATTACCTACATTTTTGGACAGACTAATCGCTCTTTTATGTTCAGATTCGCTCAACTGACCAATCCATGAGCGCCGAATTCCTATTCTAATATTATTTTTATATTTTTCAAAATACTCATCAAAAGTATAAATCTGTATATCGGCAGACGATTGAATCCTAGTTGGAGCTTCTAAAATAAATTCTGCTGGATGTTTAGAAACTCCATAATTTGGGCTTCCTTGTAACATCAAAAAACTTAATAATTGCTTGAATTCTAGTTCTGAGAAGAAATTCTGCCACAGCCTGTCCCTCAAAATTGTTCCTTGGTGAAACTGAGTAACTTCATGATCAAGCTGAATAATTTTATTATTAATTTCAGGTAGTCCTAAATTAGAATAAAGTTTATATAAATTTGCTCTTTGAAGCCGATTAAATAGAACACTTGCTCCTGTTTGCTTAATAGAAATACCTCGACTATTAAGATAAATATCTGCTTTTTTGCGTGCATCTGATGTTGAAATATTATCGATATCATCCTGAACTTTTAAGGGAATATAGCCTCCTTTCCTTAACGGTGCTGCTATTACGCTAAGTTGCCCCAAATGCTTCAAACTAATTTGTTTCAAATTCAAAAAGATAAATCTGCATACTGCAACTTCATTACCAGCCATTGTTATTTACGTGAGAACTCTACATAATTAGAATTCCCAAACAGACACTAATATGTTTTGTTACAGAATTTTGCTGTACTGGGTTAAGCCTCAAGTTTTTTGAAAAAATTGTACGGTAAGAAAACTCTTGAAGCTGCAAGCACGCAAGAAGCTTGCTCAGTATTGGCTTAGACAATCGCTTTCCTGGTACGACCTCGCAATACGCCTGCTCAACATTGCCTCTCAAGAACTTTGCTATATAAGGATTGTGACAACCCTTGGTAAGAAATTAATTACTATAGTTTCTTACTGGAGTTTACTTCGTTGCCTTAATATAACAATATTGATATATTTATAAAGGAAGCTGTGCCTGAAACCCGTGTTGTTTTCTACCAGGAAGAGGAAGGGAAAGTTCCTGTCCTTGAATGGCTGACGCGACTTTTGAAAGAAGACCGCAAAGGTTATGCAAACTGTGTTGCTCGAATCAAACAACTGGCGGCATCAGGCTACGAACTCCGTCGCCCTGTGGCAGATTACTTAAGCGACGGAATATATGAGCTTCGAGCAAAGCATATTCATGTGCAATACCGCATCCTGTACTTCTTTCATGGGCAAAATGTGGCGATTCTGGCTCACGCTATCACGAAAGAAGAAGCAGCTGTACCACCAATTGATATTGAACGGGCGAGCGCTCGAAAGCTTTTATTTGAAAAAAACCCAGAAGCTCATACCTATGTAGAGGAGGAAGATAATGGCTTCGACGAATGATGCAATAAAAATAATTGATAAGCTGACTAGCAGAGACCCTGAGCTTGAGGCAATGGTAGCAGAAGCTTCAATTAATGCTCTTGTGGCTCAGTTAATTTATGAAGCTAGAACTTCATCGGGGTTAACACAGAAACAACTGGCTGAACTTATTGGCACAAAACAGCCTGTGATTGCACGGCTGGAAGATGCTGATTACGAGGGACACTCTCTGTCAATGCTCCAAAAAATCGCTCAGGCTCTTAATCAGCGAGTAGTGATTCATTTGACTCCATTGTCACATGAACAAAGCGCATAGTGAAATATAGGTGACAATGCTTTCATCAGCTTAATTTTCTGATGTGAGTTTTTCTAACTCATCCAGAAGCTTTAATATGCGTGTTCTATTCTTCTGAACACTCACTCCTTTATTTTTTTGTAGTCGCTTGCTAATCTCAGCTAATCGTTGAGCTAAAACTCTATCTGGTGTTGTTTCTGTTTCAGGTGTCAGTTCTTTTATTTTCGTCTTGATTTCGCTTAGAGATAAATTTTCAGCAATAGCTATCTTGAGTAAATCAGAACGTAGCTGTTCTGATTTTACTCGTGCAATTGCTTGAGCTTTAGTGTACTCAATCTCGCCCTGCCTCAGTACAGAAAGGATATCGTCAGGAAGATTTAGCAAAGGAATTCGACTAGAGCGGAATGTTCCAGCATTGAAACGTCCTATTTGAGACAATACTGTTTCAATCTGTTCAAGTTGAATCAGAACGTTCTGATTCAATTCAATACCTCTTTGTTTCGCGTTGAAAGACTGGTGCAAAATGGACACCACTTCACTCGGTTCTATTTCTAAGGAAAGCGACAAAATCTCTAGCACTGCCTCAGTTTCTTCCACTGGATTAAGGTCTTCCCGTTGTAAGTTCTCCATCAAGGCTACTTGGAGAGCTTGTTTGTCATCCAATTCATGAGAGACAATCGGGATTTCACCTAATCCAACTTCACGCGCAGCCCGTAGCCGTCGTTCACCAGCTACTAGCTCATACTCCCCATCATGCAGTGGACGAACTAGCAATGGTTCCAAAATGCCATGTTCTCTGACTGACTGCACTAATTGGGCTAACTTCTCCGGGTCGAAGTAGCGACGTGGTTGTTTGAGCGGTAATCGAATCTTTTCAATTGGGGCTGTAGTAGATGATGAGTTAGAAGAGCTACTAAGAAAGGCATCAACCGTATTTAGCTTTGGTGCTACTCGATTAGATTTTCTTGGTGGCATTAAACTTCCTCCAGTTTCTGAGCAATGGCTTCCAGGATTTGGACAGATGGGTGTTTAGGATCATAAACCGCCAAGGGCTGTCTTGCCATCGAAGCATCAGCAAAGCTAATTGTTCTAGGAATGGCCGGAAAAATTGTCGCTATAGGACTCAGTTGTTCATTGATGCCATCAAGAATAACTTTACCTTGGCTAGTACGGCTTTCGTGCATCATAGGCACTACACCAGCAATCGCCAGTCCAGGATTAATACGTTCTCTTACTTGGCGAATAGAGTCTAGCAGTAGTTCCACACCTAAAAAAGCTTTAAAGTGGGTTTGAATTGGTACAAGTACATGAGTAGAAGCTACCAAGCTCAGAATACTAAAAATTCCCAATGTGGGAGGGCAGTCAATCAGTACAAAGTCATAACTGTCTTGCACAGTTAATAATGTTTGCTTGAGCCTCCATTCACGAGCTATTACAGAATGAAGTTGTACCTCAATGGCACTCAACAGAATGTTGCTGGGAACCAAGTCTACATCGTGTATATTCTGGTGGAGCGGTAATGGAGCATCTTTTAACAACGAATCAGCAATGGTTTGCTTCAACTCGAACGGTTCTAAACCCATGAAGGCAGTAAGTGATGCTTGAGGATCAATATCCACTAGCAAAACTCGATGTCGCCGTTGAGCCAGCTGATAACCCAAATTCTGCGTCAGGGTGGTTTTACCAGTTCCACCAGCTTGATTAAAAAAAGAAATAATCTTAAGGGACACAGCGTTCACTGATGAAGCAACTAGAGTTAGTTTAGCTTAAGCTATTGCTACTGATGACTGTCTGGAATGTCACAATAATTACATACTTACAAAATAAGGTTTGTGTTGTGAGTGGTTATCATAGACTAAAATCAGTAATTCTGTAAATTTGTCAGTAATTTATTGATAATAATTAGTGCTAGTAGGCATCACATCAGGGTTAACCATCTATTAACTATTTACTAGATGCGTAGATTTACCTTCTATGTCATCCTAGAAAACGAGAGTTAATTCGGTGAAAGTGTTTGTTTTTAGTATTCACAGGCTTCTCTCCGAAATTTAAATCTCTACACATTTATGATTTTGGAGAAAATCGATGTCAATTTATGTAGGCAACCTCTCTTATGAAGTTACAGAAAATGATCTTAAGGGTGTTTTTGCTGAATATGGTACTGTAAAGCGGGTTCAACTACCGAATGACCGAGAAACAGGCCGTCCGAGAGGCTTCGCTTTCGTGGAAATGGGAACAGATGCTGAGGAAGAAGCACCTATAGAAGCTCTTGATGGTGCTGATTGGATGGGTCGTGGACTCAAAGTTAACAAAGCCAAGCCCAGAGAAGACAGAGGTTCTTCTGGTGGTAATCGCGGGGGATATGGTGGCGGCGGTGGACGCGGACGCTACTAAGCTTTGAAACCTAGAATTTTACAAGCCAGTCTTTAGGTCAGACAAAGAGTCTGTCTTTTCTGCATTATTAGCGCCTGCTCGCATCATTGATTAAGTCAATTTAATAGGAGAGATAATGACCCAAATAGTAGTGGATGACAATGAACACATTGAGTCAGCCTTACGCCGGTTTAAGCGAGAAGTTTCCAAAGCCGGGATTTTTCAAGATATGAGGAAACATCGTCACTTTGAAACGCCGATTGAAAAATCCAAGCGCAAAAAACTTGCCTTGCACAAACAAAGTAAAAGACGTTTCCGCACTTGATAAATAACATAGATATAAATCAATGCCCTCAGATATTTTATGAGGGCTTTATTTATGGAAATCAACACAAGTAATCAAAAAATAAGAATGAAATTTTCTGAGCTAGCTGAAAATCAATATAGGCAAGAGTTCTGAGAGCCATTATCGCGCACTGTTCTTGCTCGGTCGCAGCTGGGGGCGATCGCTTCTATTTGATAAAAATCGGATTTTGAGCAGTGAAGCGGATTCAAATGGGGCGCTCCCAAGGTTCACTGTACTGCCGATATCCCAGACGCTTGAATGCAGAAATCATCCGCACGTTATTGACAGAAGTATCACAAAACACCCGCCAAACTCCTACTTGTTGTAATGTAAGTGTTCCTTGTGACAATAGATCGTTTGCAAAACCATGCCCTCGGTACTCTGGTAACACGCCAATATCGTAGATACTTCCTTCCTCTTTGCCTTCTTTGGCACATCCTGTAAAGATAACCGGAAGCACAAACCCTACAATGTCGTCATCTTCGTTAATCCCAAACTGCCACCAGTCATCTTGATACTCAAAGCCATCACTTGCCAAGTTCAAAAATTTCTCAGCCGCTTTGTCAGGCGAACTTTCTGAAATTTTTCTCTGATGACTTTCATCCATTGATGAAGCCATTACACGCGCAACAATTTTTATTAATGGATTGTCGCGCATTGCCTTGACTGGCTCAAAAGTCAATCGCCGTGGAACTTCAATTAACGGTTTAGGCTCTTCCCAAACAAAGGGTACTTTTAGGTAAGTTTGCTGACCCATAGGCAATAGCAACAAAAATTTATTACGCCTTTCATATTACACGATACTACATAATCAGCGTGACAGTTGGTAACTTAACTTGCATAAGCACTTAACTGTATTTACAAACTTTGGAATAGCCCCGACCGAGCAAGGAAGTTGCACAGCATTGGCTGCCCTAAACCTTTACTACAAACGATTGACAGCCTTTACAAGATAGCCGTTTCTTAACTGGCTTTCTTACTGAGACTGGCTTCTACAGTTGAGAGTATATGCTCTACTCTGCGCTCAAACCCAGATTCTATATAGCAATCTGCGGATATATGCACTCTGTTTACGGCATTTTCACGGCTCAATACGGTTTGATGCAGTCAGTCGTATTTAATTGGGAGACAGTGCAACGAGTCGTTGGAATGCGGATGGTGCTGGACTATTTGTGAGATGTTGGCGTATCACCTCAGCACACGCAGCCGGACTTAACAACGAGGTATCAACTTCCAGGTCATAGATGCCAGGAATGTGGACTTCACTTTGCCATAACTGAACCGGACGTGGCACCGAGGAGTCGTCCTCACTGACCACGTTCCATCCCGTTTTTTGTCGTCTTTCCATAATTATTTCAATGGGACAGCGAACGCCTACGAACAAGACCGGCAATCCGTTTAAACGCCGGACACTATCGACCAGAATGCCTCGCTTCGTTGCGTATGCGTCATGGTGTCCGACATCAACCACGACATTCAGTCCCAAGCGGCTATGGGCGGCGATGGATTCATACATGGCACTGTACAGAATGGGAACGAGGGCTTCGATGTCCTGGCGTTCTCCTCCTGGCCGCAGACCAATCCCAGGCAGGTATCGTGCGGGAGTCATTTGCATAAACCTATCGACACCCAAGTTCATCCATAGGCCATCAAACGTCTCTTGAATCACTGCGACAATGCTCGACTTCCCCGATCGCGGGGTACCATTCAAGATGATAATCTGTCCTAGCTCTGGTGTCTGTCCCATGATCAATCCTCGCATCCTTAATATATGCATTTTTAATATATATAGTTAGCAGTTCCACATAATTAGGATTTCGTTGAATCTGCAACTGAAAGTGCTTCTACCTCTGCAATGAGATATTGCAGAGGTAGAAATTTGCTTTCTTATGCTTTCGACACGCCTATGAACTTGCACCAGCTTCAGCTACAGCAGCACCTTCTTCTGGTTTAGGCTCTTTCACTTTTTTTTCAAAAATTTGGATTCCGGCATCAATCACCTCAAAACCATTCTCTGTGCGTTCGCCAAGCTTACCCGATATAGCCCCTGCCCAGTCAGCAAACTCAGATGTGTTGGCTTCAGCCAAACGAGAAGCTTTTTGCATTAACTTGAGCAGTAAAGACTATGCCGTTCTGATCGGTCAATGAGACTTCAACTTTTTTGTTCGCTGCTGGTGTAGCTGTTGGTAATTCACCACGCTCATTTAATTGTCACTTCGCTCTTTACTTGCATAGCTTGCCTCTAGCTCAATTTCACTATAATTATTGCGAAATAATATTAACAAAAACTAGCCAACGCTTTTTCAAGAGTTTCAGCAATAAATTATCTTTGCTTTTAGATAAAACTATCCGTTTTAGTAGTGAGAACTGATTGATGTCCCAATATCTCCCAATACGTCCCAACAGTCATCATCATCTTTCCAAGAAATTCTAATAACTCCCAAAGTTTCCCAAAATTTCCCGAACTTTTCAATATTTAATCTACTCTATTGACATAATTCTCATTAAGCTGAAAAGTCACCAATAATTCCCAATACTTCCCAACACAACTTCAGATATTCCCAAACAATCCCAATATTTCCCAAAAATATTGACCTGAAAAACTGACTACAAATCCCCGCACAGTACGCAAAAATGTTTTGACAGATTTTTTTGGAGAGAAAGTAGCGAAGATACCGTTGGCAAATTTGCCAACGGTATCTATTTCTTCATAGCCCTTAACGGGGAATAGTTACACTTGGATCTAATTTTCGGGCTTGATTAAATTTAGCGTTAGCACCTTTAATGTCTCTATCCAACTGCGATAAAGCTTGACCTTGGTTAACCAGAAATTGAGCCTTTTTGGTGTTGCTCCAGTTAGCATAGTTGAGACAGGTTTGGGCTGCGCCTTTAGCTTCCTCAGTTTTGGCATGTACAAGGGCGGGATGGTTGTATAAGCGATCGCACCCTATTTTTAGCCAATCTTGCCAATTACCACCAAGCCACAACCTTAGTGTGCTGTCATCGCTACCACTGACAATGTACTTGCCATCGGGACTGAACGCCAGTGCTAAGACAAATGATGTATGACCATTGAAGGTGTGGAGCAACTTGCCGTTGATATCCCACAACCGTAGTGTGCTGTCTGCACTACTACTGACAATATACTTGCCATCGGGACTGAACGCCAGTGCCGAGATAAGTTGTGTATGACCGTTGAGGGTGTGGAGCAACTTGCCGTTTGTATCCCACAACTTGAGTGTCCTGTCAGTACTGCCACTGACAATATACTTACCATCGGGACTGAACGCCAGTGCAAAGACAGATTCTGTATGACCGTTGAGGGTGTGGAGCAACTTGCCGTTGGTATCCCACAACTTGAGTGTGTTGTCTCCACTACCACTGACAATATACTTGCCATCAGGACTGAACGCCAGTGCCGAGACAGATTCTGTATGACCGTTGAGGGTGTGGAGCAACTTACCGTTGATATCCCATAACCTGAGTGTCTTGTCATAACTGCCACTGACAATATACTTACCATCGGGACTGAACGCCAGTGCAAAGACAGATTCTGTATGACCGTTGAGGGTGTGGAGCAACTTGCCGTCTGTATCCCACAACTTGAGTGTGTGATCCACACTGCCACTGACAATATATTTGCCATCGGGACTGAACGCCAGCACCCTGACAAGTTGTGTATGACCGTTGAGGGTGTGGAGCAACTTACCGTTGATATCCCATAACCTGAGTGTCCTGTCAGTACTGCCACTGACAATATACTTACCATCGGGACTGAACGCCAGTGCAAAGACAGATTCTGTATGACCGTTGAGGGTGTGGAGCAACTTGCCGTTGATATCCCATAACCTGAGTGTCTTGTCATAACTGCCACTGACAATATACTTACCATCGGGACTGAACGCCAGCACCCTGACAAGTTCTGTATGACCGTTGAGGGTGTGGAGCAACTTACCGTTGATATCCCATAACCTGAGTGTCTTGTCATAACTGCCACTGACAATATACTTACCATCGGGACTGAACGCCAGTGCAAAGACAGATTCTGTATGACCGTTGAGGGTGTGGAGCAACTTACCGTTGATATCCCATAACCTGAGTGTGTTGTCTCCACTGCCACTGACAATATACTTACCATCGGGACTGAACGCCAGTGCAAAGACAGATTCTGTATGACCGTTGAGGGTGTAGAGTAATCTACCATTTGTATCCCACAACTTGAGTGTGTGATCCACACTGCCACTGACAATATATTTGCCATCGGGACTGAACGCCAGTGCTAAGACTGATGCTGTATGACCGTTGAGGGTGTGGAGCAACTTACCGTTGATATCCCATAACCTGAGTGTCTTGTCATAACTGCCACTGACAATATACTTACCATCGGGACTGAACGCCAGTGCCGAGACAGATTCTGTATGACCGTTGAGGGTGTGGAGCAACTTACCGTTGATATCCCATAACCTGAGTGTCTTGTCTCCACTGCCACTGACAATATACTTGCCATCGGGACTGAACGCCAGTGCCGAGACAGATTCTGTATGACCGTTGAGGGTGTGGAGCAACTTACCGTTGATATCCCATAACCTGAGTGTCTTGTCTCCACTGCCACTGACAATATACTTACCATCGGGACTGAACGCCAGTGCCGAGACAGATTCTGTATGACCGTTGAGGGTGTGGAGCAACTTACCGTTGATATCCCATAACCTGAGTGTCTTGTCTCCACTGCCACTGACAATATACTTACCATCGGGACTGAACGCCAGTGCCGAGACAGATTCTGTATGACCGTTGAGGGTGTAGAGTAATCTACCATTTGTATCCCACAACTTGAGTGTGTGATCCACACTGCCACTGACAATATATTTGCCATCGGGACTAAACGCTACCGCACTGACACTTTTTGTATGCCCCAAGAAGATATTGCGCTCATGAACAGATTCTATAGCTTCCGACAAACTAGATTGAACTTCACTCAGCACTTTGTTAAGGGATGACTGACTTTCACCAGTTGCCTGAATTGCTGAAATTAATTGCTCTACATTTGTTTGTACTGAAAGCTGATACTTAATATTTGCACCTTTTTCACGCAAACTAGCAATTTTTGCTTGTTGTTTGGCATTAGCTTCCTGTTGATGTGATTCTTTAGCAAATTTTGTGGCTCTAGCTTCTTGGTTTTTGGCATTAGCTTCCTGCTGACGCGATTCCTTGGCAAATTCTTTAGCTTTAGCTTCCTGAGTTTTAGCGATCGCAGTTTGTTGTTTGGCTATACCTTCTTGCTGACGCGATTCCTTGGCAAATTCTCTAGCTTTAGCTTCCTGAGTTTTAGCGATCGCAGTTTGTTGTTTGGCTATAGCTTCCTGCTGACGCGATTCCTCGGCAAATTTTGTGGCTCTAGCTTCTTGAGTTTTGGCGTTTTCAGCCTGTTGTTTAGCGTTTTGGGCTTGTTCTTTAGCAATAGCTTCCTGTTTACGCGACTCTAAGCCAAAAATTGTAGATGCGATCGCTCCTATAGCTACTACTGCTACAAAAGAAGCCACTGCGCCTAACTGGAACCATTTATTTCGCCGACGCTGTTGAATGCTTTTTTGAACAAACTCAGATGCTAAATGCGAAAGTAAACCGAGTTCCCCATATTCTTGTAAGAAATTCTCTGCTTCTGCTAATTTTGGCCCGGTAAATAGATAATCTTTCGACTTGTTTTTACTTTCCCACTCTTCTGCTGCTGCTTCAATCTTACGTTCAATACGGATTGCGACTCGGTTTTCTGTTACCCAAGAACGCAACTTTGGCCAATAGCGAATTAGTGCTTCATGGGCTACATCCACTACTGTCACTGTCTTTTCACTCTCACCCCTTGCTTGTAGTTCTGATGTAACGACTAATCTCGCATCTGCCAATTTGCTCAGTACTTGTTCCACCACTGCTGCAGATTGCTGGGAGTTGATTAAATCTGTTTTAAATACCTGTCTGCGGGTATCTTCTGTTCCCTCTCCCAAGTGAGTTAATTCGATAAATATGCGTTTAGCAGTTGCTTGTTCTTCTTTAGTCTTGAACGCATCATAAACTTCATCTGCTCGTTTTTGTAGTGTACCTTTCACTCCGCCCATTCGGCTATATTCTGCCAGTGTTAAGCGGTTTACCTCTCGTTTGCGCCACAATTCTGTCAGGGTGTATTGTAACAAAGGCAAAGTACCAGGGCCTTCGACATCGGCTAACATTTGTTCTACTAGTTCCCGCTGTACTTCTAAACCTACTTGATAAGCAGGTTGGGTAATAGCTTCTGTCAACTCCTTTTTATTCATGGGAGTGACAGTGATGAGATTTGCTTGAATTTTCTGTGCCAATCCTGCATATTCCTGTTCTGCACATTTGCCAAAGAAATCTGCCCGCATTGTCACTACAACTGTCAACAGAGAATTATTTAATGCCCCTAAAAAGCATTCAAAAAACCGCTGTCTCTCCCTTTCATTTTGACAGAGAGTAAAAACTTCTTCTAATTGGTCAATCACCAGGATGAAACGCTGAGTGTTAGCATCAGTTTCTAGTTCATGGGATAATTCTAGCGATCGCAATGTAGTTTGAACTAATTGCGTTAATCCGCTTGCACCTTTGTTAAGTAATTCTTCAGCCGTTGCTAACTCTTCCCCATAGCCAATTACTCTAGCTAAACTCTGCAGGGGATGTTCTCCGGGGCGAAAAATCTTGATTACCCATTGATCGCTTCCGCCTAATCTTTTACCTAGTTTCAGCTGATAAAGTAAACCTGCTTTCACTACACTAGACTTACCACTTCCAGAAGCCCCAATCACTGCTAAAAAATTTCCTTGCCGAAGATTTTCTAACAGCGAATCGGTTAAAGCGGTGCGTCCGTAGAAATATTTGGGGTCTGAATCGTTAAACTCAAAAGCTGCTAAACCTTTATAAGGGCAGAATTCTGCCATTAACACCGCACGGTCAATTTTTTCTTTTTGTCCCGTGAGGATAATTTCGCCGCCAGTGTTGTGAAAAATAGGACGCTGACGGGCAGTTTTTAACTGTTGCTGAACTAAGTCAACGAGTGAGTAATTTGTCACCCAGTCTTCAGCATGATTTTCTGGTTTTAACGCTTCTACTAATGCAGCACTCAAAATCCCATGATTGCTACTCAAGTCTTCATAAGCGACTTCAAAGCCACGGGAAGCGGCAATTAAACACCTATCCTTAGTTTCAAAACTCCCCGGATCGGCATCATGGAAATTAATAAATTCGCCGCTATGACAACAATCTAACCAAACTATTTGCTGCCGTACTGGGGAAGATTGTAAGAGTTTACGTAACCAGTCTAGGGAAAGTCCCCAATCTCCCATCAAAGGACAAGTATCGCTGGTGCCTAAAAAGCCTTCTATGACTCCACCTATATCTTTGCGTAAACCATGCCCTGCAAAAAATAACAAAGCTGTATCAGGAATGCTACGTCCAGGGGGGTTGAAGAGTTGGACAATCGCTGTTTCTAATTCTTTAATTGTTAGCTGCTGTTGCGGATCGACAAACCAAGATCCATCCTGATTATAAGCTGCTGGTAATCGCTCGACATGGAACTTGCCATAGGTTTCTAAGACTTGGGCTATGGCTTCAGCATCAATTGCTGGCGCTTGGAGATGCGGCGGGCGATCGCTAGCTTTTTCAATCAGCGTCGGATAGCGATTAATCCCGATCACCAGTGCTTCTCTTTCCATAGTCGCCAATTAATTTAAGTATCGAATAAACTTAATGTTAATCATGTAACTTCAAATATTCGTAATTTTCCTCATGGAATCTACTGAAATTAACAATACTTTATTAGCGCTATTGCTTGCCTTGAAGGATTCTGACATTTCTTTAAGCAATACAGAACAATCTGATTTATACCAAGCTGCTGAACAACTTTCAGCTAACCCAAAAGCCTGGGAAATACTCATCGCACCCCGTCTGTTGATGACGATTCAAGCTAACGCCGCTTTAAATCAACGCTTTCAAGCTGCAAAATCGCAATTAGATAATTTAGGCGATCGCATTCCTCTGAACTTACTACCTAGCGAAGCTGAACTCGAACTAGCTGCACCAAAGCATAAGCCTCAACCGACAACCCGTGCTATTCCCCAAGTTAGCGCCTCTGATTTGAGAAGCAATGAAATTACCAATATGGCTATTAGAGTAATGACAACTTCTAATCCTGCGGAAACTGCTAAAAAATTAAATGGTTTTGAACAATTCCAACAATTTTTAAGCCAAAATCTTAGTCAAAATCAGTAATTTGTCGTTAAGGATGTGTTATGACATCGCTCATAACGCATCCTACTAATATTAAAAAATATAAAATTATTTTCTTAAATGACTGCACTTATCTATCCAACTATTGACCTCTTTCTCTATGACTTGAAGTATAGTTTAGGCGATACTTCAGAAGAGATCCGACAGAATCAACAATCTTTTTTTCAGAAGATACCTGAATATATTCGACCATTTTTGCTAGAAAATGGGCAAGATTTACAAGGTGAATATGTTCATCTCCTGAAAGATGTATATGCACCGACAAAACATGATAGTGAAAAATATGAAGGCTATATTTACCCTGTACTACTTGGTGATAGTTATGGTCTACTTCTAGAATGTGCTTTCAAAAATAAAACTGATGCTCAACCTGCTCAATGCTTTGCCAATATTAAAGCGGAAATTGAGCAAACTTTAAAAGGTCAAACAGCTAATATTGGACAAACTTGGATGCTCTCTGGCTGGTTATCTGCCGAGCAAACCCAAAGCCCAGAAGATATTGCTCAAGCTTGCTATCAAGCATTAATGCCAGGTTTCGATTGGGAAGGAGATTTACAAGGTCAAGGGCATTTTTTAGGAGCAGATATTTTTGAACTCACTCAAAATTGTCAGCATTTCATTATAGTAATATATCCTGACGAAGCTACTTTAAATTTATCTGGTAAATTTTATGCGGATTGGATGCGTTTGTTCTATTATCGGCACAAAATATTCTGGGCTTATAGTCAAAGTCGGATATTAAAACATTCTCTGCAAACTTATTTTTCTAAAATTCAAGCTGGCAGTAATACAGTTGAAAAAGCCAGAAAGCATGGCAGTGAGTTAAAAATACTGCATACAACATTAATTGATGTGCAAAATACCCTCAATGAATATACCAGAGAATTAACTATCATAGATTTCCAGGGTGGCACAATTGATATTAACTTAAGTAATTATGAAAAACGGATAGGTAAAATTAAACAAAAATCTCAAAAACTTCTAGTAAATCAAGAAACAGAAGTCAGATTTTTAACAGAGTTCAGTAAATTAGTTAAAGACAAATACCGCTTCCAAATAACTAAAGACTCAGAAAACCTAGAACGAGGTTTAAAATTACTTTCAGATACTATTAACGCAGTTCGCAGCCGCGTTGAAGTAGAAAAAGCTGAACGCGATCGCAATTTTCAAACCTTCGTTAGCCTGTTAGCTGCGGGTTGGACTTTTGGCTCTTTTGTCGCCGCTTTACCAGGATTGGGCGAAGATAACGATAACCCTGTCAGATCCTACCTAATTAAATCTTTCCATCTAGAATCCAGTACAGAAGGCGTAAAGACAATCAAAGAAGTCAAGACAGTACAACAATTAGATACAAAAGAAGGAAAGAAAACCCAAGAGGTAAAAACAATTACAGAGGAACCAAACGAAGAACCTTGGTGGCTAGTCCCAGCAACAACAGGAATTTACACCCTCAGCGGATTTATCATCGCTATCTTATTACTTTTGCTTTGGCGGCGTTTGTCGCGGCGGTACACATAAGATACTCCTAAAGAATTAGCCGTAACGCACCATATTACACCGCAGTGCGTAACGCACGAAGATAGTGATTTTGTGACCAATATTGTCGAAAATATGCGCCTAACTGGATGCCTAAACCAATCATGGCTGATGGATCGGGCGGGTGATTTTGATGAAACATTGGCTGTTGTCGATTTAAATCAAAATTAGTTTGTTTGCACTGTTTCGGTGATGCAGTCCCTGATGGTTATGAGCGGAGTACTGTTGAGTTATCGGCTCAATCCCCGCCGTCTTGGTTGTTCTAGCTGTTGTTCAAGTTCTTCTTCTAATTCATCTATTACCAAATCGAGCAATTCTTCTAATTCTGCTTGGGTGCGTGGGATTGAACCTAGCTTGATAGTTTCTTTAATGTCTTCTGCTGGTTCTTCTTGCTCTAGTAGGTGGGAGATAATTTTTTTATCTCGGTCGTCAGCTGACAATGCAGTTGCGCTTAGTGCTAGTGATAGTTGTTGATATCTCTGTTGCTTTGGGTTAAGTTCGGGTTGTTCTTGGGAATGTTCTTGATGTTGGTTGAGTTCAACTTGTGTTAGTTGTTGTGTGGGTTTGGCTGGATTTAATAGCAGTGAAATAATGCGGTGGTCATCGCGTTTTGGTTGATAGTCAACAGATTTATGTTTCTGCAATCCGGGGAATGTGTAAGCGGCTCCCAAAGAAGTACCGCTAAATTGCTGGTCTTTCATTGAGTAGCTGATGCCTTTACTCTTGCCGTTGCGTGTAGTTCCGTGGCGAATTTTTACACCTTGGAGTTGCAATCGCTCAATTAGTTGCGGCATTGTGGGTGAGTCTGCGGTGGCGCGGTCGATGAGTTCTTGGAGTTGTTGCTTAATGGGGGGTTCTTGTGGTGAGGAGCGATCGCCTTTTAAATACTCTTTCTGTTCTCGCTCTAGCCGTCTTTGTTGCCCAATACTTGCTTTACGCGATAATTTCTCGTGGCTACCTAGAGTTGGTTGTAAGCCGTAATCTCTTTCTAGCTGTCGGATGATACTTTCACTGCGTTTGTAGTCCCAGCTATCACGTACAATTTTCCCGTTATCTAAACGTATGCGACTGGCGCAGATGTGGATGTGGTCGTGTTGGGTGTTGTGGTGTCTGTAAACTACGTACTGGTTGCTGTCAAAGCCCATCTCTTCGAGATAGCGATTGGCGATTTCATTCCAAGTTTCATCGTCTAGTCGCTCGTTGTCTGGTAGTGATAATGATGCGTGATACACTACTCGGTCGGCTTCGGGGTTTAATTGACGGGAGATTTTGAATTCTCTAGCTAGTGCAATGGCATTGTTGCCGCCCATGTTGCCACCAATGAGTTTGGCATCTTCTTGAGATTGAAGATAGTCTAAAAGTCCGCGAAATCCTCGCCCTTTAGTCTGGTTGCCAATCATCTGTTTCTTCGTCCTCTTCTTCAATGAAGGTTTTGGCTATTTCTCGTTGGCAGTGTTGCAGCAGTTCTAGTAGTTCCTGTAAGAGTTCTGGTGATGCTGGCGGTGGCAGTTGCATTTTAATGGCGGTATTTGTGGCTTTGGCCAGTTGGTTGATGTTGTTGCCAATGCGCGAAAGTTCTATATATGTGGCTACTGTGACCCGGCTTAGTCGAGGCGGTGGTGGTGGGATTGGTCGCAGTAATAAACAGCGTCTTGTTAATTCTGCCAAGCTCATGCTCGCGTCTTCTGCTTTGGAGCGAATCATCTCGTATTCTATGGGGCTGAATAGCGCTTGCAGCCTTTTGGTGCGGACGAGTGACTGAGAAGAACGCTTGGTCATAATGTCATTCCTGACAAACTGCAACTTTTGAGGGGGTTTCCAAAGGCGGGACACTTCCCCCTTTGGCAAGCCTGTTGTGCCGAGCGCAGCGACAGCTGCACGCAGTGCAAGACATGGCTTGCTTCTAGCCCATTTTCGGGAGAGCGGAAAATAGGAAAATAATCAGGGTGGGGATGCACAGCGAGGGGGTTCGGGAAATCTCATGCGGCGGCAGTTGCCGCCATTGGGCTGATTTGTTCACGTAGAAGCGAACACAGTATTTTCAATAATTTTTAAATTAAATTTTGCTACATCTAGAAAATAGTAGATTAGGCGATATATAGCAATAATTATCAATTTTTATTAATGGCTATGGGTAGAGAGAAAAATAATGAGCGAGTTCCTGTAAGCAAGGTTGATGAGGCAATTAAATTGCTTCAGGATTTAAAACCCAAGGAACGAGATGATATTTCGGCTTTGGAGACTGTGCGTAAACTCAGACGATACATTGAGAAACTGACTTCGGAAAAATATGGCTATACCTTTGATGAAGTCTCTGAAATGTTGCAGGGACTGGGGATTAATTTAAGCGGGAGCCGGATTAAAACTTTATTGGCTGAGGTGAAGAAAAATACTCGCAGTAAAAAAAGCCAGAATTAGGGTCAAATCCTGGTGTAGCTCTTAAAATTTCTACTCAGGCTCAGGATTTATCTGCAAGTGGTGCTGATGGGAAAACACAGACTAAAAAACAGCAGAAAAATTAGTGGTTTTAGGCTGTAATCGACAGCAAAGCATAGCAGAGATTAGTGGCTGCTACATTAGAGCGAATAGGGTTAGTTTATTTGTATTGGTTTGGTATTGGTTTGCAGTCAAAACTATAACTTTATTGTCAAGTTACAGATGATTGCGATGATTGCATTGGGGCAACAGCTAGGAGAATAGATTCATTTGAGTAAACTTCAGTAGGCAGACAACTGAGTGCAGCTACCAGCAGGTTAGCCCTAACTTGGGGGGTACATTCGTGTAAAACTCGCTCCATTGCTCTATTACCAATGGTTTTGGCAACTAGCGCTACCTCGTCTAATAAGCCGTCTGGGGATAATTCAGGTTGTTGGCACAACATGGGGAAGTATTCGCTAGCTAACCACTGTTCGTCCTCCGCCAATTCTGTAAAATTTTTATTACTACCGCTATGAAGACAATCTAATAGCAGGAGTAATATTTTTTTAAACCTAGCCCAGCCGCCCCAGCGTTGGGTAAATCGGCTCACCCAGCCCTGGGTAGTGTCTATGATTTTCGCAATCTCCGTTTGGCCAATTTTCTGCTTCGACTGCCAAAGTTGGGTAAAAGCGTTGACAATGGCTAGTCCAGTCTGCTGCTCAGATCTGCCAGCTTCGGGGCATAGTTGGCAGGCATCAATGCTTTGTAATTTAACATTGGGGAGATGGTCAGCTAAGAAACTTAAGTCATAGTCAGCACAGAAGTAGAAAGTCAGCTGTTCGGTGGGGCGACGGTGAGAACGTAAGCGCCCAATTTCTTGGATGATTTCTGCTTGCACTAATTCGGTGAGATACTTTTGGAAAATGCTTTCTGGGTCGCTCAGGTTGACAGGGTGTCCTGTCATTACCTGGAGTTGTGCTGCCAAAACACCAATATTTTGGTAAGGAATGCCAAAGCTGGCTAGAGCGTCGGCATCACTAAAGCGATTAACGCCACGACCATCAACAAAGTGACCATATTCTTGGCGGTCAGCGGCAGTATCAGCGATCGCTTTCCAATCAATAATGCCCAATTGGGAGTGCAGTTTGGTCAAAGCTTCTTTGAGGGCGTTGACACGGGCTATCAGGGATGGTGAGCGATACTTGGGCAGTTTACCTAAACCAGTGACATTAATTACAGTTAAATTGCTGTAGTCTGGGCGTTGTTGCTCAATTATTAATACGGGGTCAGAGCTACCGAGTTTTAATTTTAATTTGCTCTTTGTGAGAGTAGCATCGAGAAAAATATTAAATTGGGCAGAGTTGACTAGTTCAATATGCTTGGGGTTTTTCCGGTAAATGCTCAATACGCCCCAGGAACAGCTAAAAGCACCGTCACCTTTCCAAGCTTCTAGGAAATCAGGTAGCCAGTATAAAGGCAAGTCGAGAAATTCTCTGCCAGCGTTACGGGCGCTGTCCTTGGTAATTTGTTTGGCAGCGTAACGGGCGGCGGCACTTTTTTTGAGTTGCGTGTCGCTGTTAACATCAATGGTGTCTAGGTTTTCTAGGAATTTTAAATCGGGTTCTAAAGCCTGTCGTATAGCTTCAATATCTAAATCAGGTGGGAATTGCGGCAGCATAGCCCGGATACTGGCATCATTAAAGCCATAGCGGTCGGGAGAATCGATGTCTTGAGTAAATAGCGGATGTAAGGCTTGGATAACTGGCTGGAGTTGAACTAGCAGTGATGGTGCGTTGAGTGCCAGTTGACCAACGGTTTTTTCAAAATCAGCTTGATTGACATCAAGGGAATGCACTGGTTTGATGAGTGTGCCTGCTTCTTCCCAAATGCGACCGACTGTAAAAGCTTGGTTGGCAACGTTGATTAAGTCGGTGGGGGTAGAATCGGGGTGCGCTCTGAGTTCACGTTCGGCGTGAATAGTTGTCCGTTTTTGAAAGCGGAAGCCGTAGCCGTCGCCATTGGCGAAACGGCATTGGTTTTTCAGGGAGCAACCATTACAGATGGGGCTAATGTCGCTTTCTTCAAAATTAAGAGCGGTAAAGTTTTTGTTACGAAATGCGTTGAATAAATAAGTTCTGTGACAATTGCCCACGGTGTCGGCAGTTTCACCCGGTTTAATCCAGAGTTGGAAGTCCTCGCCTAAAGGAGTTTGGCGGGTAGGGTCAAGTTTGAAGCCGTTATGTCGGACTGGCAGGTCAACAAAGTTGGTCTCGATGGGCAGTGTGGATGGGTTGCGGTGGTTGGCATCTTGGTAAATGAGTTTATCAATGCCGAATTGGGCAGATGTGAGTTGTCCAGCATTATAAGATTTGCCCAGTCCAGGATGGGAATTATCTAAAATATGCGTCCAGCCTTTGGATACAGCTTCTAGCCAAGCGTTTATGTGTTCTTCTGGCTGGCACTGGATTCTAATATCTTCTGTAACTTCGGTTTTATGGGGGATATTGCCCGGTTTGTAGATAATAATCTGGGGGGCAGAGGAAGCGGTATTAGTTTTTGGCAGGGGCGTTCGTGATGGCGGCGTTTTAAATCCCTTAAATATCGCCGCAAAAGGTGCTATAGCCTGCTTTAATAAATCTTGGAAGCTGGTTAAATCTTCTTTAACTCGTCCTAGTTCCCACTGTTGACGGTCAATTTGTCCTTTTGGGGGCAGGGATGGTTCATACTGCCGTTGTGGAAAGCGAAAGCCGTACTGCTTGGCAAAGTGAAACAGTGTGCCAATCGTGATCCCCGCACGTCGGAAACTGCGAATTTTAGCGGGGATGTTCCAGGTTGTACCTTTGATGCTGGGTGACCACTTTTCAGCAATGATTTCGGCTTCAGATGCCCCGTAGTGATTGACCAAAGCCATCAGCACTTGGCGGCATTCGTCGTAATTGCCGCTACCTGGGGTGCGTGGGGGGATAAATGAAAGTGCTTGTTGAATTAGCTGCTCAATGTCCCAGCCTTCGGTGTTGGAAATTTCGCGCCACTGTTGGCGGCGTGACTCGATTTCTTGGATGCGCTGTTGGTATTCTTCTCTTTCATGCAGCGCGATCGCAATTGCCTCAGTTACCCATTCTGTTGGTAGCGTTGCTTGGGGGTTGACCAACAGAAATTCTGCTTCTGTGTTGCCATAGAAAACCCGGCTGGCATCTTTACAGGCAGGGTCATGGGGCAACTGCTGCATGAGAGAGCGCGTACAAGCTTCTACTGTGTCAGCACCCTCAACATATTGGGGCAGAAGGAAAATCAACCGGAACTTATGCCAGTCTGGTTTGTGACTGGCAGTGGTGTACATTAAAGCGCAGTGTTTTTGAATGAAGGGATGGACTAGCGCTTCTTCAATGGTTAATTGCGGAGTGTAAACCTTGATAGAATTTCCGTTGTCATCCAGTATTGGCTTGCCATAGGCATCACGGGCGATATCAGAATTATCGATGTCAAGTAATAGCCACTGAGAACCTATAACATTGGCCTTACTGCGCCATTTACCGCCTAATAATCCAGCACAGATGGCGTGACCTGTTTTAATGTGCTGCTGGACATCAGCTAAAGTTCCTTCTGCATCTCGGAAGTTGGCGGCTAACTTTTTAAAGTCCCAGTCTTTATTTTTACCTGTGGCGTTAAATGCAAACTTGATTTTAGTATCTTCAATAAACTCAAGTTCTATTTCACGAGTTAAAGCGGTCTGTTTAGCAGCAGCAGCTTGCGATTCTACTGAGTTATTAAATTGTTGTAATTGTGGCATCAGCCCATCCTCCAGCAAGTTTTTTGGAGGAATTGGAGCTATCCTGTGGTAGTAATCTTGACTCTACAAACTTTTAGAAATATCAGAACAAAATTTAGATTAATTCCTGAGTTGTTGTTTGTTCCTGTGTGGCCAGCGTTACAATGGCTTAACACTCCAAAAGTTAGGATAAGATTACTATTAGGGATATTAATTAGGCAGTCAACCCAATACCCCAATTCCAATTGAATAAATTGAAAGCCTCGCTGTCCTTGCAGGACGTGAGGTTTTCGCCTTTTAGCCTACTCGTATTTGGCTAACCAAGCCTTAATAAACTCAGTTACTTCCTCCTCTTGAATAACAAACGCAGTGCCTTTCCTTCTGAGAGCCAGAATTTTGAGACTTCCTATCTCAGAATAGAGTTGGTCATTGTGATGGGTATCCGCCAGAGTAGGCGGCCATAAGACCAAAACTTTCGCTGTGGGTGTCTTTTGAGCTTCACGAGATGACATCCCAAACAAATTTCTATTTTTATCAAGCCAGCTTTTATAATCTGCTAGTTCAACTAGAGGGCAGGGTTCCCAGGTTCTTAAACCACTCTTGTTTTTCCGCTTAACCTGCAAAACTTCCCTTTTTTCGTTGTAGACAATCTCGCTGTCTCCTTTTGAGCGAATCGAGATAAATAAGTGAGTTTTGCGTGGAAACCTAATAAACAAGTCAACAGGGTTCTTCGACTTTATCTGAAGCACTGGAAAGACTTGTATTTCCTCACTTTTAAACTGTTCTAACAGTAAGGCTGTTAATTTTTCTAACCGAGCCAGTTTTTCAACTCGTACCAATGGCTTGTAAGCCAATGCAAAAAGTAACCAGCCCGCCGGATGAACCATGCCGCCTGTAGCCAGCGCAGCACCACTAGCCGCTAGAGCCACAGTGGACTCATAGTCTTTCGCCTCCCGAAGCATCTCTAACGCCGCTTCGTTGTGCGGCGGGAGTTGAAAATCGGTTGCTGGCTCTTTCGCGGTAGTCATTGGTGACATCAAAAATTGTTTTGGCTGATGACTAATCTCTCATCCTTTACAGGGTCGAACTTTTCTTCATCTAAGCTATATGGTTGGTTTTTCAGTCATGTATTTTGCTTGGGCTAAGTTTAAGTAAAAGTGATCGCCCTAATCTTCATCCTGCTTTTTTAATTTAGTTTTTTTTGTATGTCTTGCCGCAAGCGCTTCGGAAGCAAGAATTTTTACCATTTGACTCATAGAGCGTTTTTCAGTTTTGGCTTCAGCAGATATCAAGTCGTAAAGTGCTAAGTCATCTTCATCTGTGAAATAAATATTTAATCTAGTTCCTGTGGGCATCGTAACACTATCTGGTGTTGGAATACCCCTATTGTCAGTCTAAACCTCTTACTTGTCACTGGTGTTATGCAGTGTTATGATAGCACCAGAAAGCCAGAAAACGACACAAAACAAAGGCAATAGAAGCCGGAAAGTGGAGTTAAGGCTAACCAATAATTGGATATTAGGATTTGAGTCAATTTTCCTAAAAATTGGCTTTAATTCCTATAATTCAAGACTTTTACCAATTATCTGAACCATGACAACCACATACACCGATGCCAATTCTTGGCTAGTTCAAGCATCGTCGCTTGCCAATTCTGGGCTAAATACCCTTATCGCAGGTAAAGACCCCGGTGCTGGGTATGGGAAGGCAACCTATGGTGATTTTTGTATCATGATGCCTGCCGCATACTCAGTAGTTCGCAACCGCAACATCCACCTTCACGAAACCATTTCAAAAGATGGGTGCTGGGTGCGCTATGCAGAAGTGCGATTCGTTAGCTAGAAACTAGGCTCCGTAAGGATTCTAGGGGATTAGCTGCTAGGTAATAGCCTAGATAACTGAATAACAATGTAGGTGTGAATCCTACCCCTCAAGTGCTGAGGTGAAAGCCCTTTCCCTACTGTAGAGACTAGCCATCAATCGGTAAAGCGGGAATGAAAGGCGCTCTTACTGGGAGCCTAAACCTGGTAAGGAGCCGAGCAAGATATCCATGAGTACGAAAGAAAGACACGTTTGAATCATCGTAAAACGCATACAGCGAAATCAGGCTGAAACGCTGCGCCAAAAGGCAAAAGATAAGGGATTGGCGGGTTTCTGACCGACCAATAAGCACCCCCGATAAACTCGGTGAACAGTGTCACTCTAAAGGTATCAGTATTGTTATTCGGAACGAAGTAACCCGTCAAACGCTCTCAGGTACGCACTGAGCAAGGCGCAAGTGTGGTCGAATACCTGAGTAAGTGCTAACCGGATGCCTTGACGGGCAAGATTGAGTAAGAAGCGAACGCTTGGCTGTAATGGTCAAGATAGGCTGACGTACTCACGATGATTTGGTAGGAATGGTCACATTAGGAAGTATATATGTCTAAAACACTGAGCAATCAGATGGTGGAATGGAATAGCATTAACTGGCGAAAGCTAGAACGTGCTGTTTATAAGCTTCAGAAAAGAATATTCCAAGCCTCTCTACGTGGTGATACATTAGCAGTACGCAGACTCCAAAAAACCTTGATGAGGTCTTGGTCAGGAAAAGCCTTATCTGTCCGCAAAGTAACCCAGGATAACCAGGGTAAGAAAACCGCAGGAGTTGACGGCATCAAGTCATTAACCCCCAAGGCTAGACTTACTTTGGTACTAAGCTTGAACATTAACCAAAAAGTTAATGCTACCCGTCGTGTTTGGATTCCCAAGTCCAACGGTGACAAGCGACCCCTAGGTATTCCCACTATGCATGACAGAGCGACTCAAGCACTTGCCAAACTGGCTCTTGAACCAGAATGGGAAGCTCGTTTTGAGCCAAATAGCTATGGATTCCGACCAGGAAGAAGCGCCCATGATGCAATCGAAGCAATATTTAACAACATCAAACAATCTGTTAAGTATGTTTTAGATGCTGATATATCGAAATGCTTCGATAAAATTAACCACTCAGAATTGCTCAAGAAAATCAATACATTCCCAACAATGCACAGACTTATCAAAGCATGGTTGGAATCGGGTGTAATGGATGATGGACAATTCTTTGAGACTAAAGAAGGCACACCACAAGGCGGTGTAATATCTCCCTTACTAGCGAATATCGCCCTTCACGGGCTAGAACAGCTAGTAATAGATTATGCACATAGTCTAAAAGGTAAAAAGAGAATAAATCAACAAACCATATCCCTAATAAGATATGCCGATGATTTTGTAATACTTGCCAACAAAAAATCTCAAATCGTTGAAATGAGAGATTTAGTCTCAAAGTGGTTAGAAAAAATGGGTCTAGAATTGAGTCCTAGTAAAACCAGAATAGGGAAAACCCTGTTTAACCCGACAAATAGCCTAGAAGAGTCAGAAATGACCAAAAACTCTGGGTTCGACTTTCTCGGATTCCATGTTAGACAGTACAAGGTGGATGACAAACAGTCAGGAAAATCAACTAACGGTAAACTACTAGGATTTAAAACACTCATCAAACCCAGCTTGAAAGCGATTAAGAAACACTACGACGCAATCGCAGAAATTATCGACGCTCACAAAGCAGCCCCACAAGCCGCACTAATAGCAAAACTCAACCCCATCATTAGGGGATGGGTCAATTACTATTCGACAGTTGTAAGCAAAGAAACATTCTCTACGCTTGATTACCTAGTATACCAAAAGCTTTCCAGATGGGCGAAGCGTCGCCACTCAGGTAAATCTGGGTCATGGGTAGCCAATAAGTATTGGAATACAGTAGGCGGCAACAACTGGGTATTCTCAGTAACTAGAGATGGTCAAGTAGCCGAAACCTTAATCAGCCATGCTAGCAAGCCAATTGTTAGGCATATCAAAGTTAAGGGGACAGCATCGCCATTCGATGGAAACCTGAAATACTGGAGTTCTAGAAGAGGAGAACACCCCCTAGTTCCAACAAGAGTCACAAAACTTTTGAAAGAACAGAAAGGTAAGTGCGCTCACTGCGGATTGTATTTTAGGGAAGACGATTTAATCGAAATTGACCATATCATTCCAACTTCCGTTGGCGGAAAGGACAGGTACGGCAACCTCCAATCATTACATCGTCACTGCCACGACAGCAAAACTGCCAACGATGGTAGTAGAGGTACTCATAACTTGAGCCAAGTCATTGAGGAGCCGGATGAGGTGAAAGTCTCACGTCCGGTTCTGAAGACGAGCGGGACTCGTGAGAGTTTCGCTTAGTTTAATGGTTCACGCAAAGACTTGAAAGATGTTCAATTCTTTTGGGGTAGTGCAGCTATTGCCCAAGCTGACCACACCCTGCTACACGAAGATAAAGCCAAAAAAGCAGAACTGGCATTAGAAAGCATCCTTGCAGACTTAGCAGTTCTCAATATTCCCGATGGCATGAAACTGTCAATTAGCTTGAGCAACCACAACCCAGAACGCTGGGGAGAGGAGATTAAACGCAGAGTTCAAGGTATTCACACCTTCCAACACAAACACCCCGTCAATCGAGAAATTGTCACCAAAACAGTAGAAATCGCAGTAAATGGCATTTATCCAGAGGGGTTTGGCAGTATCGCTCATTGCTTATTTGGTGAACCAACCTTAGCCCTTGAAGAGTCTGAAGTTGCTATCGCCCTAGATATCGGTTCATCCACTTGGCTAATTACCGTATTTAACGGCAATGGTGCAGTTATAGACCGTCACTTGATTGAAGGTGGATGTGGTGAGTTGCACTCAATGATTGCAGAAGCATTAGACAAGCGGAATGACAAAGTAAGTCTGCTGTCCAAAGAAGTCAAACACTCATCTTCTTTAGTGAACCGAGGGATTTTAGAAGGAACTTTAACTTATGGAGGTAATCACCTCACAGGTAAGAATTTTGAGACTGAATATAGCAAATGTCTTGATGATTGGTGGTCTACAAGAATTGAAAAATTCGCTAATTTCGTCAGTTCTAGCAATTACTTAGACCGTGCTAAATACCTTGTTGCTTGGGGTGGTGGTGTTGCTTTACCAGTGGTGGATCAAAATCTTGCGTCTTTGGGTTTTGTGGTCTTAAAAAATCCCCAATTCATCAATGCATTTGGATTAAAGCTGTTAACAGAAATTGCTACAGGAGCGTAAAAAGTGTCTGATAAAACGTCTTACGAATCTCGGCGTATAACCATTTCTTACTTAGCAGTTGAGGAACTGTGTCAGATGTTCAACATTCCTGCTGATGCGCCAACACAAGCACTATCAGCAGCAGTAGAAAAGCTCATTTTTCAAGGTGGTGGCAATTTTCAAGCATTGCCCAAAAATCAAAGTCAGGTATCAACACCAACAGCAACTCAACCGAATAAAGCAGGAATAGCTTCTATGGTCAGCCAGTTTAAGGGACTAGCTTCATGAATAACCTAAATAGAGTTTATGACAGCACATTACTAAGCCAATCTAAGGTTTACCAGATTGACTCTTCGCTGTACGAATATCGGTATAAAACAGGCACAATCCAAGCACCACAATACATCTTCCGCCCACTAGCAGGACAGCGAAAAAAAGCGGATTTAAAGCTGAATCATAAAGCTTTAACTACCCGCTGTTATGAAGTTGAGGGGGCAAAAATAAATAGTTCCGTACTCAGCCAGGAATCATTGCAATTATCAATATTTTGATGAGGTGAATTATGCAGAATCAACCACTGCCAGAATTAGTTGCACAAGCCCAACAATTACTAACCCAAATCAGGCAGCATCCCCAATTCCCAGCACTGCAAATTGATGCAGATGTCACGATAGGCGATGTTACCCAATTTCTCAACGCGCTGGGGTGGGAAGCAACAGCCACTGCTGTAGATGTATCGAAAGAAGGTTTTTTTCAGTAATGGGGAGAGCGATCGCACAGCCTGAGAAACTATTGCGATCGCCCTCAGGTTGTCAAACAACACACAGAGATTTTAGCAAGATGAACAACGAGAATCTATTTACCGCCGCATTAAACGCGCTCACTCTTCATGGATGCCCAAGAGAATTGGCACAAGAAGCAGCAGAGATAGTTGCTAACGATGATCCATTCCTACCCAATTTAGGTAGAACACCAGAGCAGCAGCAGATAATCCAAGAAACACTGCCATACTTGCAATCTGGAGGAATTTATGACCAATTTGAAACTATTGATGAAACACCAAATCCTCTAACTCACGGGCAATTTTTAGGTAATTTTGGCTCTGAATTACCAGACGAAACGATTTGGAGACTTGCAGAAGGCGATTCAACAGCACTAAATGACATTACGGATCACGCAACTAGAGACAAAGCAAACAACATCTTTACAAGACTGGAAGAACTAGGAGCGTGGGAACCATGAGCCGCACCGTAAAACTCAAACTGGATGCACCCATCACCTATGCCGCAATACATTCCCTTTCGGGCATTAGCCAAGAAACCGTATTTCAAGCCCTAGACGGCAATGAGACAGCAGCTGCAACTGTGGCAGATTTTAGAATCAAACAAACTCAACGCGCCCAAAATGCTAAGGCAGTATTCGGCAACCTATCACAAGGTTTACAGGCAACTGAAGCAGTTATGGCAGAAGAAACCAAGTTTCTCACCGACGCAGGGACTTCAATAAACCGGATGGCTGATAATTGGTCAAAAGTCAGAGTCAGCGATGCCCGTTTGGGATACGGCTTAGAGCAAAAGGTTATCGCCTCTGACAACCAATTAAGCCTTGAACAATTCCGCCACTCTAGAACACTTAACCTACTCGGTGAATCACACCGCGCCGAACTACGGGGTATTGAGATTGACTCAACTAGGGCTAAAACTCAACTTTGGCAGCAGGTTCAAGCCAAAAAATCAGAATTGACCCCAGGCGATAAAGCACGGGAAACACTGCGAGAAATCCACAGACACGGTTCAGCAGCAATGCTCCGAGTCAAAGGTTTCTTCAGACGATTAATTGACTAAATTGCCCTCATCCCCCAGCAGGCTCACTGGGGGATAGCCATTTAACAAGGTGTCCCTATGTTAACCAACAATCAGAAAACACCAATATATTTTGATGCGGAGATTGTAGACGAGCGTACACAGCATATTGAGGGCGAACAATACGACAGCGAACAGGTACAAGAAATTATCGCTCTCACTGACAGCAGCATAACTGTACTTCGTGGCATCGCTTTTGGTGCAGCACTAGCAGGTTTTCAAGTCGCATCAACGCAATCGCTGTATCTAGCTGGCAGTGTAGGACTGTTCCCGGCAGTAGTAGCAGGTTTACCAGTGGGTGCAAGTTTTGCTGCCACCCTCTGCTACTTGCGCTTTGAAAATAGTCTGATTCCCAAAGTCACCAACCGTCAAAAATTCGCCATTGGTGTTACACGTACTGCAATGCTCATGGCTAGTTCGTGGAAATTAACCGGCGATGCCCAAAACATGGATTCTATTGCCCGTGGCAGCTTCTCTGTATTCACCCAACAGGTGAGAGAGTTTGAGGGCAGAGAGCAGCCAAGCAAAGACAATTTTGGCTTATTGTTGGGCTTTTCTGTCTTCGCCGCCATCGCATTGTTCTTGTTTTTGCGGAAAAAGTGATGATAAATGACGTTAAACCATCGGAACTAAATCAACGCTCCTACAGCCTGCCACTGCGTTTAAATTGGGCAGTAAAACTATCTGTGGCAGGTGCGTTAGTTTGTGGCATAGCAGCCCATATTGGCGACGGCATAGCTAAGAAAGACATCTGTTTCTACCCGAAGTCAGCCAGAATCCACGATGCACCTATTCAAGCAGGTGACGGCAACCCAAATAAATTACTTTTGGGTAAAAAGTATTGCCGATACCAACAGAGATCGCAAATTCCAGAACCCTACCTCAAGGCTAACCAGTACCGTACCAGCAACCCAAACTATAACCCTTGGGCATTTCTTGAGCATGATGGCTTATATGTGTTCCGCTCACTGAGTGCCGATAACCCGTTTAAAATTCATTTGGGGATAGGGGCGATGATATTGGGGGGTATAGGCTTGTGGGCTACAAGTATTGCACAGGACTATCTCAGCGATATCAGACCGCATTACCGAGCAACCAAACTCTTTGAAGGTGTGAAAGCGTCTTACACTGTAAAACTAGGTGAACAGTTGTTAGACCTATCGGGTAAGGAACTGCTCAAATATTTGAGAGGTATTAAAATCGCTGAGGCCAGACAGCAATTCCTAGCCAGCATCACCCCACAGCAGGTAACAGCTTTACTCATGGCGATGTCGGCTGATGACTATTACGAATTTGGACACCTGCTCGACTCTGGGCAAAGCTTTGAAAAGTTTGAGCCTCAACAGCAGCCAGCTCCACAGCTACCACACGGCACACCAGGAACTGTGGAGGAGCAAATGCAGCAACCAGTAATCGCACCCGACAGCAACACCGCATGGGTGCAAAACCTCATCAAACAAACTGCCCTGATTTGGGGCAACCAAGGCGGCGGTAAATCGTGGCTGGCTCGTTATGTCGCCAAACAGAAAAAAGAAACAGGCTACCGAGTTGTTGTGCTTGACCCGGACAGCAACCGCGCCGAATGGCGAGGGGTTGAAAGTTACCATTCTTGGTCGGACATCGAACAGCAGATCCGCGATTATGTTGAGGAATTGGAATCAAGACTGACTACTTTTAATAATTCGTCCTTAAGTGAGGAGCAATGGCGGCAGAAACTTTGGAGCGAAGGCAAAGCTTTATCCCTAATTTGTGAGGAAGCAACCACCTACGGCGACTTTATTAAAGATGAGGAATTGCTGTCAAAATTTGGCAAGTTAGCACTGACCAAAAGCCGTAAACAAGAGATGCCTTTAACTGTGGTTGCTCACAACAATACTCAGACTTGTTTGTTTGGCATCAAAGGGCTATATAACCTTGTTTCTAAAATGCTGCAAGTTGAATGTTTAGCGCAAGTAGATCCAATTACACTGCAACCAAAATCTACGGGTAAAGCCAAAGTTAAACTCGATAGCTCTAACGAATGGATATTGGTTGAACTGCCCACAATGACTGCAAAAATATCTGATTTTAGTGACAGTATCTCGGCAGCAGAAGCTAACCCAAATCCCCGCATTGATAAAGCCACATTGGAACGTATTTATGAACTAGAAATCAATATTGGTGAGCAGGCATGTGACACCCAAAATCCACCTAATAAACTTTCAACAATGGCGCAAAAGTTATATGAATATCTCACCAGAACTGAACGAGTAGAAGCTGATGTTAGGGAGTTTAAAAGTAACTTTAAAGTCAACGGTGAAAGATTCACTGTGGAGCAAATCAAGGGCTGGATGTACGAAATTGTTGGGGCTAACTTAGCAGACTGGATAGGCGAGGGTGTTATCAGACTCAATCAAATTTGACTGCTTTTAGTTGCTGGTGTCTACTCTCAAAATTACCCTTTTTCGTGGACACCGGATACCAGACATCACAGACACGAAACCTTGAAACCCTTATACAGTATAGACATTGGCAGACACTACCCCAGACCAAAAATGTCTTTGTCGTGTCTGCTAGACACCAATAATAAATCAGTTATTTAATCAAATATCTATCTCCCAATCTGAGATCACCAAGTTATTAATACGTTGAAATTCTCTTGTGTTATGGGTGATGAGGGTTAAGTTATTTGTCAGTGCGATAGCGGCAATTTGTAAATCATACGCTCCAATGGGCGTGCCTAATACTTCTAGTTGAGAGCGAATTGTGCCAAATGTCATTGCTGCTAAATCATCAAAGGGTAGTGATGTGAATTGGGCTAAAAATTGTTGTTGTAAGCTCAGATTCCGTTGTGGGTTGGCACTTTTCATTGACCCATAAAATAGTTCAGCTTTGACGATTGAGCAAACGGCAATATCTTTAGTGGCAGTGGATTCTAGTTTCTGTTTTAAAGTGGCATTTTTACCACGCAAATAGATAATGCAGGTGTTAGTATCAAGCAGGAATTTCACTCTATTGGTTGGCGGGATGGTTGTTGTCCTTGGGGATGGCGGAAGAATGTTTCATCTTCGATACATCCATAAAATTGAGGCTGGGGATATTCTCTGATGAAGGTTGGGTTTTCTGGTTGTAGGGACTCAATGAGGGTTTTGAGCAATCGGGTCAGGTCTAATTCTTTTGTGAGTTCAGCTTGGGGGGTTTGATGTAAGGATTCTCTTAGTTTATTTGGTTGTGTTTGGTGGGTGTTGTTATTGTTTGTAGTTAGGCTTTGTGCCAGGAGTTGGATAATATACAGTTTGTCGTTAAATGAAAGCTGAAGTAGTTGCTGTTCGAGTTCTGGGATAACCATTACGGATTTTTAGTCGAGGATAATTTTATTTTACTTTCAGCATTTAAGGTAAGGCTCTTAACCTTGCTCTTCATAAATACTTGAGAGTATCAGGGTATATGCCAGGGCATACCCCGTCAATCTCACACAATGCAGGAAATATTGTATATCTCGGCAGATTTCTAACATGAATGCTAGTTTGCTGTATACTTTGCGTATCGTTTAAATGCACTCAGCGAAAAAACTACGAATATAGCTATAAGAGCAACCAAAACTTGCTGAATTGCAATAGATAAAGGAACAAAAACTAATAAACCTATAAGAATAAGAAACAAAAAGGAAAAATAAAATCCTATAATCATTGAACTATAACGTTTAATAAAAGATTGCTGTGTAAGGTTTTCTCTAGTGGAATTTATGTTATTTATATAATGTGTCTGATTGTTGTTTGAAATATTAGATTGCAAATAGCGTTCATTATTTTCTGCCATAGTTATATTCACAACATTATTTAGAACTTGTAAAAGAATTTCTTGATTTGATTCTGATTTAATTGCTTCGCCTAGATTTATAACAGCTTCCGCAATTTCAGGATCTCTTTCAGCTACTGTCTCAATCTCTATTAAAGTTTCACGATAGTTTGATTGTCCTTGCAAATCTTTTTCAACAACCTCTGGATATTTTTTTCTCATCACTTCCAGAAGTTTTTTACCAGCAGTTTCATATGCTCGATCACCGACTTGCTCACCAATTTTTTCAAAATTTTTAGTTAAAACCAAGCTTGCAATTGCTATTGCGACAGATGTTAAAGGTTCCATAACTGCTTGAATCTAATGTCAACATTAAAGATTATTTATCAGATTTAAAAAAAAAGTTCGATGTAATTTTATCGTAAAGTTTTTCAAAAAAATCTAAAAAATTATTAGATAATTCATCAAAAGGAATCCTCAGTAATGTTGCTAATCCTAATAGTAAAATAAATGTACCTACTAACGGAGAAGCTGAATATATTAAACCTAAACCTATCATAACAGCTAATAATGAACCAGCGTTGATAGTTCTTTCTTTATTTTTTTGACTTACCAGTTCATAATCTTGTTGTTTATTTATTTGTTCAATTTGATTTTGCTGCAACTGTTGTCTGAGAATAGTTTCTCTCAATGCTAAAAGCTCTCTTATCTTGTCTGGAGAATCTTCTTTAGCAATTAATTTATCCAAACTATCCAAAGGAGGTTGAGATTTTAAAGGAATTATAGATCCTCCTCTTTCCTGGAAAATTTGTAGCTCTTGCTTAATTTTCTCAATTTTGTCATTCTCTGGAGCTTGATCTTCCATAAACTTTGCATTAAATAATTACCACCTTAATATACGGCCAGTTAGAGTAATCATTAGCTAAACTGGCAAAAATGCTACAACTAGAAACTCGGATATTACCATCGCTAGCTATTGAGCTATGCTTTATTGACTACGAAGGAATGTAACGCTGATAAGTAGCTTTTTTAGTATCGCCACTAATAGGTTGCTATCAGTGACTCATAGCAACGATTTATCAGCCAGGGGTATAGAAGGAGTATAGACAGTTGGGCAAGCCGCAACATGACTCGCTTCATATTGGTACGGATTATACCTGTTTTTGGTCATCATGCAGCCTAGATAAGCAAGTTTAATCAGCCTACGGAATAATGCGGGTTGTGGCGGTCGTGCTGTCAGGCTGATTGATAAGTGTAGCGAACTGCAAACATAAACGCTTCAAACTGCAAACAAGGCAATTGTCGGTGGAACCATAATATTGCCGTTTTGGTACGCTTATGCTTCCAATTGACTTCGGCAACATTACGCTTCCAATGTCTTAAATCCTTGCAGGCTCTATATTCGAGGTCAAGGCATTGAAATGCATCAACTTAAAAATGAAGTTTTGAAGTACCCTATTTTGGCAAGTTTATCGTTCCATTTTTAGTTCCCGGCAATGTTATGGTTCCGATTGTTTAATTAGGGTTGCGATCGCACTTCGGAAAGAATGAACATTACAGCCCCAGTCGCGGCAGTATTATGGTTCCAGTTTTGGCAATATTATCCTTCCACCGACAGCAATTGTCGGTGGAAGGATAATATTGCCGGAATGGCTTGCTTATGCTTCCAATTAACTTCGGCAAAATTATACTTCTAATCCTAAGCATAGGTTGTACTCAGTTGCCAAATGTGTTAATCATAGCCAAGAGACTGCCGAATTTCACGTAAGTAAGACCTCACCCAAAGGTTACGCATCACTCCCGGCTTGGTAAGAAGTTGAGTAACCCGACGTTGTGTAGGTTTTTGTCCTTGTGAATGAAGCAATTGAGCAACATTTTGTATTTCTTGGCATACAAGTTCTCTTTTTTTCTTACCAATTGCATTATTGTATTCTTGGTAACGCTTGGAGATAGAACGAGAAAGTTCAGGAAAATATCTGTATAAATAGCTGTTATTTTTGTAACCTAGTCGTCGAGAAATTTCTAGGAATGAAGGAGGTGGAAATTCTTGAAGTGCTAATTCGAGAATAGGTTGAATTTTTTGCTGTCTACTCACGCTTTTATAATCAGCGTGTCTAACTTTTATTATTTGACATAATTCGGGAAAATGATTCTGTAAACAAAGCGGATAATGTTTTAGACGAAACGCGACATCTTCTAAAGAAGGTGGTGGGTACTCATTAATTACTTCTTGAAGAACTATATTTAAAACTTGCTTTCTCTCGGAATTGATTCTTTTATAGGACTTTCTTGGTTGTTCGGCTTGATTTGTTGATGAGCCACAAGCAATATTATCAAAAAATAAAATATCTGTTGTTAAAAAATCAAGCAATTTGATTCTCATCTGATGACTTAGTAGCAAAAGTTTATCTATTTGAGGTATTACTTTTCCTTTACACCATGAACCAATTGTTGCTTGATTTACTGAAATAGCGCGAGATAAAGCAGCTTGATTTGATTGAAATGCTTGATTAATAAAATTAGAAATTGTCTGACTAATCCGATTTGAATCAATCGGAGATATGATAGTGGGTGCAGATGCGATTAATTCTCCCAATTCGTGATTCACATAAAGTTGCCAAGCAATTTCATCCGCTTTTTTCATTTGGTTGACTCCACCACTTTTGTATCGGTAACTCCCCAGCCATTTACCGCATTTATTACAGTGTCCGGTCTGAGAATCACCAGAAAGTACAAGTTGTTGATTCAAACAATGGGGACACACTGATAAAAAAGGATGGTGGTGGATTGGACAAATCTGAACTACATTAATACACCAAAGAAGTGGCTCATAAATACTTTTGTTAGTATCACGCCATTCTTGGTAACAAGAAGGACACCAAACACGCTCATGGCGAAGTAAATCCCTTTTAGAAAGCACCTTTTCCCAAGGTCTAAGGGTAAGAAAATATAAGTCTGTTCGTTTCGTCAGGATGGACATTGCACGTACTAAATTAGTTGCCATTAAGCCCGTTCCATTAGTTGCTGTTCTATCTCTATTAACTCCAAGTATTTTGCCGATACTTTCATTTCTTTCATTTCTTAAGTTTGATAATTTCGGTTCTCTACCCATAAATGGGGCAATTTCCTTTATCAGTAGCCTTCTAGTAGTGATGCAATGTTGTTCAGCTAGTCTAATGACATAGCTTGTTAAACTTTCTACATAAGGAGTCCCTATACCAATTGGCTCTAGATTATACAAACGGCTTCTTGGTGGAATCGGAGATTTTTGCGTATCCCACGATGGGTAAAGTTTTAGGGTTAATGTGGACATATCACTCAAGTTCCTACTTGACGACGCTTAGGTAATGGTTGTCCGACTTTAGACTGCACTTTTCTCAAAGTTGAGTTACTCTGTTGTGGTTGAATCTCAACTTGTTTAATGTCGTTATCAATTAGCGCAGATTTTATTGGTAAGCCCAATTCCGCACGCAGTTGCTGAACTTCTCCCTCAATTTGTGCCTGATTATTCTCTCCTTCTTTAATTTTTTTGAGGATGTTTCGACATTGGGCAACCGATAAGGCGCGACGTTCTAGATGTTTAAGCTCAACAGAGTCAGATCCTTCATTAATTGCATCGAACAATGCGTTCTGAAACCAGTTTTTAAGAATGCCTACACAACCCAAACTTCGCTCATAACAGTAATCCCAATGTGATACTAAATCAGGCTCTTGCTGTAATGGCATCCTTAGTTGAAAACCCCAAACCACACTTTGGAATACTTCTCTGTCTTGTTCTATATCAGCATGGTAACGGGGAAAATGTAAGTAAACACTACGTCGGCTTAACTGGTCGCCAACATCATGTAGGGTCAATAATTCGTATGTGCCTACTAGACCATGTACAACTCCAGTTCTGTTAGCTAATGACTTTATAGCTTCAGGTAAATCTGTTAGCTTGCGTCCAGAGGCTACCATTAGCATATGATGAGCTTCATCAATAAAAAATATTTTGGGTTTGCGATGTTTAAGAGCTTGCTCTAACGCCCATCCTAAATCTGTTTCAATAACTTTTGACTCAATCACAATTTGCCCCGAATTGTTCCGATAAATACCTCGTGTGCCGTAGTCTATCTTATGTTCAATTAATGGTTCATTAAGGGCAAATAAGCAGCGCTTAATATGGTCTTTCGAGTTAAATACCCCTGATTTTTGAACCACTGCCTCAACTGATGCGAATGGTAAGCAACCTGGGTCAATTTCGAGTTGCGGTAAATTCGACTCAACTAACCACTTTTCAATTAGTAAACGTAGGGTAGTTTTGCCAACCCCTGTTGGACCATAAATAAAGATAATTCGTGATTCCGAAGAATTACTAACCGCCAGTTTGAGAAAATTGAAGGCTTCTTCTAGCCGAGGGTGTGCCATTGTATAATTGTCGAAGTACAATAGCTTTTCCGTCGTTGATTGTGTCAGTAATGCTGTGGGAAAATGCTTTTGATTAGACATGATTAATAAGAATCAAAAATTTGGAGTTTAGTAGGTATTTGAGTAACGCTTTCTACTTGAACTGATTCTGAATTGTGATTTTCACTTGACTCAAAAGCTACTGTTTCTATCAAATTTAATGATTCATGAAATTGAATTTTATTTCTTTCACACTCAATGAGTTTAAATACTTCTTTTCCTTGATTATCTCGGAGACGTTGTGCAAGTAAAACCTCTTCTGCTTCTGCTGATGAAAGAAATTCTGCTAATTTTTTGGCTCGAACTTTAAATTCTTGATGATGATTGGTTTTACGTTTTTGCAACTCAGTTGTTGCCAGCCAAATCTCTTTTTCTGAACGCCCTTTAAAAGCTGCATAATATTCGCTAATACATTCAATCCACTGACCACGAACATAGGCATAAGCAATCCCAATATCAAATGGGTCGTATCTTATTGCCACATACGTTTTGTGAATACTAGGGTCGCGGAAAGCCGAATTCCAGTAATGAATTCCTCGAATTTGTATCCCTTGGACTGGGTGAACTTTTACTTTCTGTGATTGTGTTGTTGGTAAAGTTAAAATTCTCAAGTTTTCGTCCCAGGGTATGAGTCGGTGAGTTCTTAATCCATACTTTGCCATACCTTGATTAAATGCGTCAGAAGGAGACATCCCTAAAGCTGGATGTTCTGTTGTGTCATATTCTGAGTAAGCCCATTCGCAAAGATACAGATACAATAACCCAAGAGTCCAAATTGCTAGATTTTTAGGGTTGACTGTTTTGGTCATCAACCTGACTTTTTTGGTAATCTGCGTGTTACCAGCTAAGTTATAAACAAATTGAGTGTTAGCTGTTCCAAATAAACGCTCGCAAACGCCACTAAATCGGGATGCAGCAGGGGGACGGTGTTTGAGCGTGCATTCAAACAGAGCTAACAAGCTCTCGAAGTAGGTACTGTGGAATTCTTTACCGTTGTCTGTGACTATGATTTGGGGCAAACGTGAGTAGCGCATTACACAAATCCGCAGTACCATCATGCAACTGCGGTAACTCGGAGGGTCAAAAGTTAAATAAACTGCTAATATTCTTCTGCTGTAAGCGTCTACCAGAAATGTAGCCCAAGGTCTGCCAAGTACTTGGTTTGTATGTGAACATCGTAGCTCTATGTCCAATTTTGTGTGGTCAATATGACAAACCTCTAAAGACCTATCTCCGTGTTTTGGTGTTGTTAGCTCTAATTCCCAGTAAAACGATTGTTGTGGGTAAGCAGCTCTATGTCCTTCTCTGCTACAAGTTTGCTGCCAACCACTACGCTTTTTTATCTCGCTAATAAATGTTTTATAGCTAGGAATTTGGTCGTCTGGAATGTCTGCATTGACGCAAGCATTACAAAAAGCTCCATATACCTCGTACTTGCGTTTTTGTTTGTGGGTTTCGTAGCTTTGCGTAATAAATTCATTGATTAATTCTAAGATTTGTTCGGGTAACTTCCGGTTGCGGTTCCCTTTTTTATGGGAGTGATTTAAAAGCCCAATATAGCCGTAGCCGTACTGTTGTTGAGCCTGTTTATATTTGGCTAGCCAATCCCTTAAAGTGCGTTCTGGGACTGTTGGATTTTCTATTTTTTGACCTAACAATATTGGTTCAATACTTCTGTAACGTCGGTTAGCATCTTCTAAATCTTTTTGGCTTGCACCCCTTAATATTGAATTTAATTCGTCGGGGTTACTGCCAGCATACATCTGTTTATTAACTGTTATTTGACCCAGCCGAATTTTACTCTCTAGTTCGGTAACTGGTAAGTCAATCAACTCTCCTAATTCAGAGCGCAGAGTAATTTGTGTATGACCAACTTTTATCAATGTATAGATTTGACCATTCCAGTTTATTTGTTCTTTGGGAACTAAATTTATGACTGGAAGAGTTATTGTATCTGCACTTCGCAATGACAAAAATATCGATTTATGGGAAGAAGCATACTCTCGGTCACAAAAAACTTGGCATTGTTCTGGCTCAACTAGTAAGCACGCCCCTAAATCTATATAAATCTGCTCGCTAGCAATTAAAAAATAAATCGAGTCGGCGCTAATTCCTAACTTATTGTCAAGCAATTGATTCAGCGTTATCCCTGGTTGGGAACGAACAATATTTTCAATTAACTCGTCTGACCTATCCCTCAGATTTTTGGATTCATCAATAGCACGATAATAATCTTCTAAAAATGTTAGATTGCGGTATAAAATCCAATTAATTTTAGCATCTGAAAAAATTTGAAAATCAAATCCAAATTGTGCGGCATACGATAAAGCAGGTGGTGATAACCAACAACCATCACTATTAAAGCTGTAACGATGAGGCTGTTTGACAAGCAACTTTTGTAATTCTTTTTCTGTTTTACACTCTACCCACCCAGCGCTCGAAGCTCTGATAACGAAAAAGTCCGGGGTATAGAAAAATCCAAGATTTCTTCCCGACTTGGACTGGTAATTTATTTTAAATGCCGGAGGTTGGTCGTAATATTCCAGAACCGACTCATCATGCTCTAGTTCATAAATAAAGGGAAGCTCGACTTTATGAGACTCAAATTGAATGCTTTTTTGATTCTTTTTGCTGGGATAAAAACCTGAAACATTCTTTCTTCCACCCCCAACTCGTCGCGCTGGCTCACTAGACCGAATATCCGTAAGAGTTAAGATTGATAATTTTGATAATTTTTGGTCGCTACACCATTTTTTAAACTCGTAATCGGTGAGCATTTTTCTTACTCCCTGAAACTTGAGTTAGACATGCAGTCTATAACAATGGCACGTCAGAAGTAGCAAACACTAATTAATTGCGAGAAACAGTAGCCGATGATGACTCAAGCCATTGCACGGGATCTGATGTGTTATTAATTGTACCTCTAGCTACAAAAGCGTTTTGAACGAGTCATCTAATTTAACAATTTTGGCACGCTTATTGTTCCATTTTTAGTTTTCGGCAGTATTATCATTCCAATTGCCAAATTTTTGGCATCAGTGATTAACGACAGAATAAATGTTTTGAGCTTTGTCGTGGCAATATTATGGTGACATTTTTGGCAATATTATCCTTCCACCGACAATTCTCCAGGAGTTGGGATAAAATCTTCCGTCGCTTCCATTGGATAGCGATATGTCTGATTGTGATTTGAAACAAAAAATGAGATTTTAACTCATGATATGCTTCAAAAATGAGTATCCAGTTTTTAGTTCACTTTTAGTATTCGAGTTTTTTTACTAATAATGATTATCGCGTAAGGCATAAAAAGGCTGACGCAAGCAACGTTTGTATCAATTCTTCGGCTTGATTATCATTATTATTTAGCTACGATTTGAGTAGGCGATCGCTCTGTTGTTGGGCGATCGCTTGGACAATGAAATATTTGATTTTTACTCAGATATCTACTAAAACAAAGGTTTTGAACCATAACATGGGCATTTGAAGCATATTTTGAATTGAAAGTTTAAAGTAGAGCAATTTTTTCAGAGATTTTTTGTGCAAGTTTTGTCCAATTGTGTTTTTTCAACTCATTCTCTAGTTATGATTCAGAATTTCAACTCTCACTCATAATTTGATTCAAAGTTTTAATTTGTGATTAGCGCAAAAGCCTGAATTTTCGTTAACTCTTTTCTAATTTATGGATCAAAATTTTTCTCACATTATGATTCAAAGCATACTGATTATATTGACTGAGATATCCTGCATCTTTTAAGAGAGACGCAAATTCCGGCTTAAATTTAGAAGCTAAT
Organism: Tolypothrix sp. PCC 7712; assembly: GCF_025860405.1. Lineage (GTDB taxonomy): Bacteria > Cyanobacteriota > Cyanobacteriia > Cyanobacteriales > Nostocaceae > Aulosira > Aulosira diplosiphon. The sequence goes on from NZ_CP063790.1 coordinate 51,006, forward strand.
CTTACCAGTGTATTAATATTTATGAGTATCTCCTGATTCGGTATCATGAAATACGAGAAAGCCTTTAAGTGCTTTTTCTGCTCCTTGTTGACAATGATAAATAGCTATATCTGGCAATTCTTCAGCTAGTTTTTGTGCTGCATTTAAATCACGTTGGGCTTTTTTAAACCAAAACTGTACCAGAATACGTTTTGCGTTGTCCATAAAGTAATTTACCTTGTTCTATTATTTTTCTGGTCAGGGATGCGGGAACTGTTTTAAAAGTTTCTATATCAGTTTTGGTTTTTATAAGAATATCAACATCAATCATTAAATCATCAAGAGCATTGATTGCCCGCACTCCCCACTCAATTCGGTCAAAGTTTGGTATATCATCCGGTAAAATAACACATAAATCTAAATCACTATATTGATGTGGAGTTCCCCAAGCATAGGAACCAAATAGGATAATTTCTTCAGGATTTAGTAATGCTACTAATCGGCGCGTAACTTCTGCAATGATTGATTTGTTTATCGGTGTCATATTACTACTCAAGTAATTTCATTTTTTAGTAAGTCAGCAACAGCCTCTCCTGTAGAGTCAGATAAGTTGGATGGCTAAAAATGGACTTATCCCACTCTTCCTTGCAATAGCTTACCTAAATTTTCTTCTACTGGCTGACTAACAGTTTCATTAGTCAAAATTGTCAGCCTTACCCTTTGTCCAGCCAATTCAGATGCGTGTTGTAGAATTTCTTCCCAAGTTCCTTCAATAATCTGTTGTGTCATAATCAATGTCCATAATTATTGAGTTGGTTATATGTGTAATATTACCACTACAATTTACTCAAAACTATAATACTTGCCTGCTTTATCAGATAAAAACGGGTTATTAATTATTTCCTGTAATTTTAAATGATTGAATCATCGCTTCAGCAGTAGGTAAATACTGAGAATATTTTGCCGACTCTGCTGTATACGTAATAAAGTAAATCTTGCCGTTCCTCACAGTGCCCATTTCCATAACCTGGAGTTTACATTGTCCTTCCTGCCGAGTATAAGTTAATCTATAAGCGTTAAAGTTTGATAGCGTTGTGGATGATTTAGTCTCATCAGTAATTTGTGAGTTTGGATTAATATTTTTAATCTTGCTAATTGCAAAATGTTTAGATTCTTCTACAGATAGCAATTGTGGAGATAAGTTATTAATATTAGTCGTTATTTCTAAAATACAAGAATCAACCTGCTTGTAATTTTCTGGTGTAAATTTACTTACTTGACCGCCAAAATCACCCCCTGCTTCCACAAAATCACCGTTTGGTTCCATTTCTTTCCAATCGCCTGGATATTTAATTGCGATGCCATTAAGCTCTTTAGAACCTGAAAGAATAGGTTTTGGATTAATTTGAGATAAAATCCCTAAAACTATAGGAGCAATTACTACTACACCTACAGTTAGGAAAATTTTCCACGGTCGAGATTTAACAGAACCGCTATCTGGAAGATTATTTGGTTGTGGGCTTAACTTTGTCCCCGCCCCTGGAGACGACGGTAGTCAGTTAAACGTAACTGGGGCATTAAATACAGTGCCTTGGAAAACATTCTTCATCTCATCTGCCAACTTCTGATAGTTGATCACACTTGGCTGTTGTGGCTGAGACTTGAGGTTATCGGCTAGTTGCTGTATCAACTGAATAAAATTAGGATTGGGTTCAGCTTTAGCTGCTGTTGCTAATTCTTGTGCAGCTTGAGCCAATTCCGAATTAACCTTAGCCGCAGATTCTACCTCTAGTACAGCCTTGCCATAATCAAGTGTTTGTTCTGGCGCTTTCTCAATAGCAACTACAGTCTGGGGAGAGTGTTTTTTAAGGGTGACGAGAAACTCACCTGTCTTATCCCATAAAGCTTGTCCAACATTTTCGCCCGTTTTTTCTAAGGCTTTGGTGGCAATTACGGTTCCAATTGCGATCGCAGCAGTAGTTAGAGGTTCCATTTGCTACTGTATCCTATGTGTATGCTATTTTTCTATTAACACATGGTTGATGTGCTAATTTCCGTAATTGTAGGGAAAAAATTGAGATTTATCACCATTTTAATCTTGCGATCGCAACGCCTCGACTTTTGGTCATGCTTTAGTCGAATACTGGACTCAACTCTTGAAGATCAGATATTCAGGTGCAAACCACAATTCCCTACCATCTGCAATCAGCCTGCATTGTTCGCCATCAAAAGCAATCACCTCACCTGACAGCCCATCAAAGCGTCCTCCAGCAGTAATCGTCACGGTTTTACCAATTAGATCCTCTGTTGGCTTTGCTTGTGACTCTTGACACTCTATATCTGTCCGTAGCTCAGTATTATTTTGATTGTCTACGTAGACAATACCCGATTGTCTACGGTCATGTAGACAATCTTTTTCCTCGCTATCATAAGGTTCTTGCTGGCATTGGAGGCTATTGTCTACATTGTCTGCATCTAATATGCCTTTTTCAAAGTTTGGTTTTTGGAATGCAACAAACCTGACAGACCGTCCTTTACGTACAACTTCTCCGTAACCCATTTGCGCCATTTTTTCAAACAAGTCAGCAACGTAAGCCCCCGCTTCTCTACCAGCCCCCTTAGCGCGGTTTTGGATGGGGCGAGAATCTTTATAAACATCACGGGCGCTGATACCATCAGGATGCTTGTTCAATGCCGCAGCGTGAATTTGCAACATGATTGAGGCAATGTCATCGCTGGTGCTAATTTTTTCCTGCAAGATATGAAAGGTGCTGCGGTAGTATTGGGCAAAGGTGACAGCCCGTTTTAAGGTGGCTAGAGACAGTGTTTTAATGTCAGTGGTAGATGGGGTGTAAAAACACTCAATCAGGTGCAAAGCCAACGCTATCCGTAGGATGTGAGTATCAAGCTTGTTCATCCAGGTGCGGATACCAGCATGAGAAATCTGCTCGATTTGGTCGCCGATACTGTCAACAATTCTGGCAAAGTAATTCTGAGCATCTGGGGCTATTTTGACTGTCTGGGTGGTTAAATTGTCGAGCCACTCATAAAGTACTGGGAGGCGGTCTTTGAGTCGGCAGTAACCCCCAGGAACATACTTTTTCTTACGCTGTTCGGGCATTGCAAACAAAAAGCGGGCTTGCATCCCATTACCGTCGTCAGCATAGTCCAGTTAATCGCTGGGATACCACCATACTCATCCAGGGTGAATGTCCCCGCTAATGAGGATACGGCGGGCAACAAAGCCTGCCAAATCATTACAGGGTCAATATTGAGTTTTTCGGCATCATGCTTGATGTCGCGGGCTAGGGGGGCGGGTAATACTTCATCCCAATTAATCCTGGTTTTGCTGTAATCCATTAAGGATTTCAGCCGTAACTCGTCTTCTGGTAGTACTTCATTCACTTTGACTCGTTGGCTGGAAACAATGCTTTCAAATAATTTCCGGTCAACTAAATCTTCATACTGATGATAGAGATTGTTAAGTTTTTGACGTTCTACAAATTCAGAGTAATGAGACTCGATAATGGTGTAGACATTGCCGACAATAGCCTGGATGATTCTCTCATCATCGTTTTTAGGTGTAGACAATGGCGTAGACAATGAGCCATTGTCTACGTAGACAATAGATTTTGTACTTAGTTCTGATTTTGTACTGGTATCATTTTTCTGCTTTTTAAGCCAAGCGGAGTAACATCCTTGGAGTTTTTCGTCATCGAGGCTGGGGCGCTTGGCGATCGCGTCGGCTTTTTTCCACCAACCTTCGCGCTCCTGTGTACTGAGTGGCGGTGTACAGCGATCGCAGAACCAATCGTACAAAACTCTTGGGTTATCCAGATGGTCAATTCCTAATTCATGGAGGCGGCGAGATGTCGCAATCAGGTTCAGGCTCAGTTTCTGGGCTGCTGTGTTGCGTCCACCGTCGCCTGTGCCATGCTCAATCAAGGCGCGGTCATCCTTGCCCAAGAAAATTTCTAAGGGCGGGTGACCAATGACTGTTGGTTTTTGAGGTTTAGGCGTGGGTGCGGGCGCTTTTGGGGGCTGATGATGTTTCAACATCAACTCAATTACCCAGTTGGGGCATTTGGCAACTTCAATATCCTGGGGCGATCGCACCCAATGATAACTACCTGTATCTGGATGTACTGATGGCGGTAGTACAGATTGCCGCCCATTCCAGCGAAATTCTAGTAACTGTTCTTTACCGTTATCACCTTTGATGCCAGTTTTGAGGATGACATTATCCAAGACTGGCCAGTATTCCTCGCTGACCAAGTAAAGTAACTGTCTGCGGCCTGCTTTGCCAGAACTAAAAATTACTGTGTCGGGTAAGTCGTTATCGGCCAGCTTTTGTAATAGGGCTTCGGCGGCGTGTCCGTCGGCATCAATGGCTAAAATTCCGCCTGAGATTTCACCTGTGCGGATGCCGTAGCCTCTGGCTTTGCCTCGTAATTCGCGGCAGATTGCATCCCTAGACAAGGGTGCTTCACTCTGCCAAGCCTCACGGTAGGGCCGCTTTTTGCCATTTACTGGGGTTAATGCCCAATTATGAGGAATTCGTTGTAAGCCGGAAATTAAGTCTTTGGCGGTTACAGTCAGACGATTGGTTGCATACATTTTTCAAGTCTCCAAAAGTTGTGTTTACTTTTGGACAACTCCTCTTGTTGAACTGCCTTTGCTTGCGATAAGATTTTTATAGCGAAAGCGGAACAACAACTGAGTAAGTCGATCAAAACTTATGGAGTTGTCCGTCTATAAATGCAAGAAGCGCACTAGTTTTCGAGGCTGAGGGCGCTTTTTGCATTTTCAGTATTTACGTCATAGCTCTGGCAGCGCCCTGGATCGCGCCACTGTTGATATTCATTTGTCCAAGAACATTGGTTTGTTTCTTTGGTGTCTTTGACATAGGACATTAGTTTTTACATAGGTAAAATATGTGCGTTTTATACAGCGTTTGACGCTGATGCATCCCAGTTAACAGAACTTTCTGTTAGCTAGCGGGCGCTTTTCATCCCAAGATTGTCACACAATTGATACATCTCACCTCCAGACTTTGCAAAAAACGTTACGTTCACTTAAGCCACTGTTTTGATGCTGTTGATACCGTGACTCATCCACTGCGCCAACAACCATTGACTAGCAGGCTTGTCCAGCGCGGGTAGGACGCGGAAGTTAAAAACTTGCTCCCAAACTTCTTCCCCATGTTGAGAAACAAAGGCTTGCTCTAGCTCAAGAAAGTGAGCGTAGTCTTTGTTACCAATAGCTGTAAGCATCCCTAATATGTCATTTATAGGTATCTGAGTAGCTGTTAATTGGGCTTCCGTCATTGGTTTTTGTCCCTAAATATACAAACGTATCTAAGTAAACCACGCTTGGTGTCGATGATTTCGATTAAGTCCTTGTCCTTCGCCCTAGCGAGAGAAAAGCAAGCAAGTTCTGACGCTGCGGCTGACCACTCCCTAGTTTCTGTTTGCCAGTCCCAATCCTCCCCTGAGCGCCTCTCAGGTTCGTTATCTTCGGTCATTACTTGTCTTTACTCTCCTTTTTATCTGTTACCGCTTTCTCTAGAAGTACTGTTATTAAATTGTTCAAGGTGCGGCGTTCATCCTCTGCCCATTGCCTCAGAAACTCATTCATTTCTGGGTCAAGGTAAATGACGACACGCGGCTTTTTACTAGGCATTTCTGCAAGTAGACATAAATAGGTGTAATTGTTGTCAATTATCACCCCCATCAAAGCATTTGGGAAGAGGGTTGCTATTTGTGCCCACTTGTTGCTATATTAGCAAGTGTAAAGAAACAACGTCAATCAACGCAAAATGCCTCGGCGGTCATCCAAAAAGGTTGTTGTAGGCGCTGTTCTGTACACCTGTACGAATGTCCATTTCACTTCCACATATCTGCATTAAGCGGTTGCGTATCTGCGATTCGCAGCAATCTTGTGTGTCTAAACTCTGAAAAATCAAGAATTATAGCCGCGTGATTTGTCGAGATGGAAAAGTTGACAGTTTGCCTGTCCTGAACTGTTCCGCGACTGTGAGAGGCTGTTTTCTCTAAGTGTGACAAGCTTGTTCCTGTTCCTCTGCTCCAACGGTTCCATCAGTGTTCCACGACTTTTTTACAGTCTGGAACGGGTATTTATCCCTGTTATCTGGAACAGGAACAAAGTAAATAAAAGTAGCTAAATATACCATGTATAGCCTCAATCGATGATTGTTCATCTCGACAAATCACGTTGTAGAAAAGGAGGTATTTTGAGCGAAGTAATAACGCCCAATAGCGACAGCAAAGTCACAAATCC
>NZ_CP063791.1 GCF_025860405.1 Tolypothrix sp. PCC 7712
CAAATGCTCCGTGTTTGGCTTGAGTGGGTTACAGCGTCAGATGGTCACAAGCAAAAGACTGCATTTACCAAGGAATTTTGTCTATGGATTTAAAGATTAAATTGCCGGATTTACTCAATCAACTTTTGTCAGGGGAGTGCCGCAACTTCCAAAAAAAAAGTTGGGTAGTCCGCTAGGTGCTTGGTTTCAACAAAGACTTATAGCCTAAGCCTAGTAGAGTGAAGACCGCGAGATGACTGGTAATCATCTCAGCACACTGGGGAGCTATCCAACTCCTCAAACAAAAAGATTTTTAAATTTGATTTCATTCTAGGCTATAAGCCTCTTGTTGACCAACTAGGCATTAAACCGAGATAGATGTAAAAACCTGCAATTTGGGTCTGAAACCCTTGTGCTACTTTCATTTTGAGAAGAAAGCTAACTTTTTCAAGAACCGCAAGCAACGAAAAATTGGCTTTTTTAAGCCCAACAGCAGTTTTTTACATACACAGAGGCTTGATGCCGACTAGCGGCTACCCGATGACCTTTATTGGTGCATCGAGGAACGCCATTTATGTATCTGCCACAAAACTCAGACGATTTTGCTAAATCAAATCGGACGCATTTTTCCAAAACCAAAATCAAACCCCACCTGCCAGCCGACAGTGTGGGCAAGTGCTACGTAAAATATTTCTGGCATCCATTTGGTGCGATAGTCGCCCCAGTACCCGCCTTCGTCTCCAAACCAGCGTGGCGTACCATCGACTATTACCTCCAGCCATCCCAGTTGTGGAAATTGCATCAAAACAGCCAGCAGCTAGTTGGCATCCGCTTTGATTCCAATACCCGTTACGCCATAATTGACCTCGATGCAGGCGGCGACTACCATAACCTAGAATCTATCAACCGCATCAAGTCCGCCCTCGAAGACATCGGCATAGTCGATATCATCCCCATCCAGTCCAGTCATAGCGGTGGCTACCACCTGATAATAACCTTTACCACCCTTCAGCCCACCTTCAACCTAGCCTGCGCTCTAGAATACACCCTAAGAGACGCAGGATTTATCCCCCGCAAAGGGCATCTCGAAATCTTCCCCAATGCCAAAGCTTGGGGTGAAAACTGCATAATCAACTACAATGCCATCCGTTGCCCCATGCAACCAGGAAGCGGTGCGTTATTGCTAGATGATGACCTGCAACCAATTAGCGATGATGTTTCTGTCTTTCTCGATTATTGCGATCGCGCCGCAGTCCGTCAAGATTTAACCCGACTCAAACGCGCCATCAAAAAAGCCAGAAAGCGTCACAACCGAGAAAGATATCGCAAGCAAATGTCCTCCGACGTTGAGGCATGGCGTGCCGACTGGGAAGAAATCATCGCCACAGGATGGACAGGGCTAGGACAGACTAATAATTTATTACAAATCTTCGTAGGCTACGGCATCGTATTTCTTGACTTAAAGGGTGAAAACTTAGTTAACTATGCCCTCAAGACCGCTACAAACGCCCCTGGCTATATCCAATATTGTCGCCACCAGCATGAAATCGAAGCCAGAGTGCGGCATTGGATAGAATGTACAATTCGGCATCAGTGGTACACCCCCTATGCCAGCTATCCAGAACGCCTGTTGGGGACATTTGCCAACACCTTTGCCGAAGCGATCGCGGGTATAAGGGGCATAATCAAAACCAAAGACAACATCATCCCCTTTGACCGTCGCAAAGTTTTAAACCAGCAACGCAGCCTAGAAGCCCAAAAAAGGATTCGGTGGGCAGTAAATGCCTTGGAATGGGGTACAGGCTTACCAGAGGGCATAACCGACCGTACAAAAGCGATCAGCAACGAATATAAGCAACGTTTTCACAAAACCCTTTCTCAAGAGACACTGCGGAAACATCTACACCTGTGGCATCCCAAATGGTACATAACTGACCCTTGGGCAGAAAATAGCTCAAACCCTTGCCATATAAGCAAAGACGGGCATTTTGACAACCCGCATAGCCCTGAAAAAAATCAAAAAGCCCAAAATCCTTACCAGACGGACATCAACGGGCATTTTCCCTATATGAAGGTTATGTGTTTACCTCCTGCTGCTACAGCCCCCCAAGGGCTGGAGTCAGCAGAGGAAGTTGAACAACCTGATGTTTCTCAGGAACACTCAGCTGTCATCCAGTCGGCGGGAAATCTTAAATTCATAAATTCTTCTAATACTGCTGAAATTAATTCAAATAAAACCAGCAATCAATTAGAGAATTCAGTTCATACAAACATTTTACAATCAAATGAATTCAGTTCTCATCAGGATTTTATATACCCCTGTAGCTCCGGCACGTCGTCAAAAGTTGATAATCAAAACTTATCTAACACGGAGAATAACGGGCTGGGTATAGTTTCGATACCTGCTGCGGTTGCACCAGAATCACCACAGGAAATTGCTAACAATGGGCGGCAGAGTGCATCCGAGGGTAATTCAACACCTGCTAGCGTGACAGCAGAATCATCACTCCAAAGTGCCAACAACTGCTTGCAGAGTGCATCCAAGGATGATTTGATACCTGGTGTGGTTCCACTAGAACAACCACTCCAAAACGCCAACAACAGCTTGCAGGGCGTATCTGTTTGTGAAGAGACTGCTGATGTTTCCTACCGCATCGAGGAACTCAAGCGAGTGACAAAACTACGGCTAATGGCTTTAACCCAAGCTAGGGCTAAGGTGCGCCAATACTGCGTAATCACGGGACATATTCTCAGCACTCAAGAACGCGATCGCTTAGAGCAACGTGCCAAAATGCAATTCTACCTCGATTCGGGATGCTCTGTGCTGGTAGCAGAAGCCGAAGCTTGGGCAGCCGTGAATCCTGGTTGTCTGCCGTTTAGCTTAGAGTCAGCTTTTGCGGAACCTGCCAATGAGTGATAGTTGCGTTACAGGAGGGCAGCGGGAGAGCCTCTCCTTCAAGGGGTGGGATGAGTTAAATTCAGGATAATTTTTAACTTAAAAACTTATTGAATTGGTTCAAAAAACCCTTCCTCAATCATTGATTCGAGACCAAGTTTATCTACTACGGATTCAATTACCCATCCCCTACCTTCATATCTTCCCTGACGGTAGCATTCTTGCTTAATTTCTTCTCGCCGCTCCTGTTGTTTTCTACTCATTTCTTCTGGGCCTAGATTATGTCTTAAAAACTTACTTGTGACTTCAAAACTAATGAAATTAGTGAGTGCGAATAGGCACTCATCCAATGTTCCTTCTTCTAGAAAATCATAATCAGCTTCTTTGGCATCGACTAATACCCAAGCTTCCCAATGGTTGCTTAACTCAAATATTCCTTCTCGATAGTAAATAGGCTTATTTTTGTTGGAATTAGTTTGACGTTTTGAGTTTAGTTGAATGACTTCGGCTAAAGGTCTTTTCCTACCCATAAATAATACCTTAATTAGAAAATTTTTCTTCCGATTACAGATATTGAAATAATCTGTTTAATTCCCTTCATGTTGAAAAATTTCAAGTCTTTATCTCAATTAAAAATAGTTCATCATCTGCGATTGTTCTAATATATATTCTTTGAGTCTTTCCCATCCCCATTGTTTAGCTACTCGTAGCGATAGCCGATTGCGAGTACTAAATATAATGAAGATTTCGCCCGCATCGTTTTCATTAATATCAACAATCCACTGGTTTCTAAAATCATATCCCCAATGAAGCGCAGCATCCTGCCACCATTGGTCGCAAGGGTTCTTGAAATTGGAATTATCTAGGTAATGGTCTTGCCAGTTATAGGGTTTCCACTGTTCTTGAAGTGCTTTGATTAAAAATGCATTTGGATGCTCGAATTCTTCCGAGTTGGCTTGCTTCCAATACCAATAGGCGATTGTGGCACGCAGCGCATCTTCCATCCCTACAATCGATTTGAGGATAATTTCTTGTACATCTTCCCGATAGAAATCTATACCAATATGAGCAAGCGCATACTTGTACTGGTTGAAGATTTCATCTTTAGCTTCGAGTTCGTCGTCATCATATAAATATGCAGTATTGAACGACTTAATACGCAGCATTTTGGCTGATGGGCAATGAAATGTAACTCTCTAATTTTAGTGGTAAATGAATCCCAAGCGATGCCTAGATTGCAAAGTACATTAACGATACCTTGCAAAGCGGGGAAATTTCCAACACCAAGTTCTAGAATAAAAGTGCAGTCAAGCGAGCTTGTAAAATGCCTTCCCCGTTCCCCGGTATGGACCCATATCTTGAAGGCTACCTGTGGAGTGACGTACACAATGCCCTTGCTAGTAAAATTCGTACCTTCCTCGTCCCACAGCTGCGTCCCAAATATGCCGCACGGCTGGAAGTATATGTTGTGGAAGATATTTCCCCTTCAAGTGAAATTGGTATTTTGTACCCAGATGTCAAGGTATTGCAGATAAGACAACGCCGCGACGTAACTCCGACTACCCCCACATCGAATATTGCCACAACCCCCGCACCACTAACGCTTCCAGTTATCCAACCAGTCGAAGTCCGCATCCCCACAGTCGAAATTCGGGATACTGCTAATAACGTACTGGTAAGCTGTATCGAAATTCTTTCCCCCGTAAACAAACGCGAACCCGGTTTAACTGAGTACCGTAAGAAACGCCAGCGTTTATATAATGCCAACGTCCATCTAATTGAAATAGACTTGCTGCGCCGGGGAAATCGACCATTTAACCACCCCCGCCTTCCAGATGTTCCCTACTTGATCACCTTAACGCGGGCTGGGTCTGGAGTAATTGATCTGTGGCCTGTGACGTTACAAGATACTCTCCCGACGATACCCGTTCCCCTGCGCGAAGGCGACCCCGATGCTGTACTGGAGTTGCAAGCCGTGCTGAATGCTATCTATGACGAAGCTGGGTATGATTTATCGATAGACTACACCCAATCTCCACCCCCACCAGCATTGAGTGATACGGATACTGAGTGGATGTACAAACGGTTAGGTAAATCTTCTTTGTAGCAGGTATAGAGTTGCTTCAATATTTAAGATGCAGTTTGTAATTCAGCATTAATACTTGCTGCTTGCCGGATTGCCTCTAAACGTTTGAGGTAAAATTCATCCATTTTGGCAATAAATTTACCATCAATAATTTCAACACCCAAGGCATCAGAAACTGCTAAAAAATCCAAGAATGTTGCATTTTGATAGTCTTTATCTTCAAATAATTTAATTTGTTCTTCCGTGTGTCCGCATAACGCTGCCAGTTCTTTTGGCGTGATTTTAAAAGCAATTCTGGCTTTAATTAATAAGTCGGATATTTTATTCATGCACTCCACTTGTAGAGTGATAGGTTCGTTGGGATTATGGGCGGCTAACATTTCATACTCAACAATTTCATCCACAAGTTTCTGCCGCAACGCATCGTTAGAATCTTGAATTAACTGCCAGCCATCCGGGTCTCTTAATCGCTTTTCTTCATTCGCCCTTAATTTCCGGTTGGCTTCAGCAAACTTTTCTGCCCATTCCTGGGAATATGCCAGTTGTTTATCATCTTTAATCATGGCTCCCACTCCAATAAGTTAATAGCTACAATACCCTTACGATTTTGTTTTCTATCGCGCTGAAAAAACTCTATTGATATTGTAGACTCATCCACGGGTTGGTCGGATGGATAAATTTCCCCTTTATACTTAGCTTTCTGTGCTGCACTGTCATAATATTTTAATATTAGTGGTGCATTTTGTCTGAGGTAATCTATATTTACATCGTCTCTGTCCCAGCAACAATCAAAATCTCCTGGGTCGATTTTATTTGTCACAAAACTGCCATTGATGTAAATTGTACGGCATTCTGCTGCTTTTAGCTGTTTCATTAACTCTTCTAAACCTGAAATCATTTTGGCTCTTGTAGGTGTGTACCCAAACCTGTCTTTAAACTCCTGCCACTCGCCAAAATGTACCCCTGGTGGTAGATTACCGTTTTCATCAAACTCAGGAATCATTCTTAATAAATAGCACCAATTTTACTGATTTTAAAAGCATACCACTGAAGCAAATAAATAATACACAATTCACAGATTATAGCGGATTTATATTGTGATTTTTGGCTCTAATTTTTTAATTAAAAAATTAGCATTCAGGATTGTTTCAATATATAGTCCAGTTATAGAAAACTCCTATTTGATTTGGGAAAAACCAAGGTAACTATAAGCTTGCTATACAAAGGTTTCTTTCTCAGTATACTTAGCAATATTCAAGTAGATTCCTATATCTCTGCTAAAGAGACTTCCTGATGTTTATTTTTCAATTGTTGAATTACAGGTATGAGTTTTTGTAATTGTGTTATATCTTCATCACCCAGTTGTGGTGGTTCTACGGGTTGCCATTCTTCTGAGGTATAGGAAGCTTTCATCACCTGAATACCATCACTGTTACGTATCAGGGTTAGTTGGTTATTTTCAATTATCGCCGAGTATTTATTACCTTTAAATGCTGTACTATTAAGTACTAAGAGATATTCCGCAACGATGGGGGCAATTTCTCGCATCCGAGCAATTTGTTCTGCGATATCGGGCTGTTGCTCAGTTGGTTTCTCCTGTGATAGTGCGGATGGTTCTGCTGCAACGCCAAGAAGAATTCCGTTATCGTCTTTAACAGTTATAAGTGCTGGTACTTCTTTAAATTCTTGGTTTTGCGTCGTTTCAACTGTTGTAGGGGATGAAGGTGGCGATATTACCACAGTTTGTTTTTTAGCGAACGGTTCATTTGCTATTGTTGGAACTTCTTCAAGTACTGGCTCCAAGTTTGCTGTTGAATGATATTGTGTACTTAATACTTCGATAGTTGCTGTTTCTTCTGATGCTCCATCGGATGAAGAATCTTGTTTAAAATTCCATTCAATCCAACTTTCCAGATAATTAATCCGCTTATCGTCAATTGTTCGCCCGCGTTTGTAACTTTCAATTAGCGACTCAATTGGATATCGATATTCTTCTTGATAGCTAACTTTTAAATGTTCCCGGATGCCAACATGAGTATATAATTTCCCCAAATCCCCACCTTTAAACGGCTGTCCATCCAAGCAGTAGCTTATCCCTTTGAGCTTACCAGTACGGGTAAACTTGCAATCTACTTGGATATTTTCTTTTAACAATCGGGCTACAAATACTGGCATTGCAGGATTATCTACTGCGGCTTGTTCAATCTGCTTTTGCAACCGTTCAACTATATTTTGGTTTCCAGATTCTTCAGCTTGTTGTACGTGTTTAGGGTAAGCCTTTTTCTTATCGACTTCCCAACTGGACGGTTGAATAATTAAATCGTAATTTTTTTCTATTTGACGCAAGATTTTTTCTGTACGGTAATAGTCTAAATAATCGTCATTGCACTCGCCATCGTAGGATACCCGGTTAATTACCATATGTGCGTGGGGTCGAACTTGCCCGTCATATTCCGCATCGTTATGCTGCACCAAAATAAATTGGTTGTTCGACAGTTTCAACCCCTCTCGTAAATCTTCCGCTATTTGGCATAATTCCCATTCGTCCAGGCTTCTATCACCGGGGGCCGGACTAAACGATAGGTGCAGTACAGGTTTTTGGACTCTGGGGTTTTTATTGGCAAAGGAGCGAAACTCCCAAGCAAGTTGGGTGGGTGTTTCTCCTGCCATATTAGTATTGATCAGCCGCGCCGAAGTTTTGCCGAGGACGTAGGCTACACAACCGTAAAAGCCATTTCCCTTGGTGATGTTGCCAATCACTTCTTCTCCAGCGGGAAAGCAACTACTTGGTCGGGTTGTTCCGGTTGTTCGGGTTGGTTAGCCACAGGTGTAGATTGTTCTGATGAGGGTAGTTCAGGGTTTTCCGGCATTCCCAGTAATATCTGCTTTATTTCCAACAGTAAGGGTTTGAGGGCTTCAATTTCAGGGCGAGGGTCAACTGCGATTGCCTCCGGCACTGCGCTCCGCGCAATCGCTTCTCCCATTTTTACAGCACGGTTGATGGCATAGGCAATTTGGTTGATGTTATTGCCAATTCGACCCAGTTCTACGTATGTCGCTTCGTTGATGGCGGGTACTGGGGGAGCAATGTAGATGCGATCGCGCTCAACACAGTAGCGGATAAATTTGGAGAGATTCTTCCCCATACCAGCAGCTTCGGCTTTGGCTTCCCAATCTTCTTTTTCTGATTCAGTTAGTCTGAGGCTGACTAGTGTTGTGCGTTTTGGTTTGGGTTTTGACTTGCGTCCAGCTTGAAAAACTTTTTTGGCTGTAGTGGTCTTACTATCCATCTATATACATCTATACAAATGAGGTTTTTCAAAGAAGTATTTAAATCTACGGTAAATTGATAAACCCACTGTTTTTCTATCGAGTTTTGGGGGTTTCCAAAGGGGGAGGAACCCACTTTGGCGAGCTTGGCGGCGCGAAAAACTAGGATTTATATGAAGAAATGTAATACGCCGCCATTGCTCGCTACCCAAAATGCGACTACGGTATACGAAAAGTATAGCAAACACGGGAAGTCTTGTACAGTAGGGGTTTGAGCGCGAGTGCTGGAATTAGAGGCAGGTGTTCGCTTCCTCCCATTCTTCCCCTACTTTCCCCCAGTTCTCACCCAGTTCTCACCAAAAATATGGACAATTCTTTTGCTGGAAAAAATAATCATTTTTATTTGTAGAGATAATTGTCCACTTTTAAGGGTAATAAATGGGAATTTTACCCCATTTACTCCCTACTTACTCCCCTTTTTTGTCCCTCCGAGTAAAATAGTAATAATAGTTACTTATTTATACTGAGAAAAGTTGTTAGATGAAATCCACTGATGTTGTAGAACTTCGCATACGTAGAAATCAGAAGTCAGATGCTGGCAAGTTAATTAAATTTTTAATGGATTATGAAGCGAACCAAGCGGTTAATCCTGCTGGGGATAATGCGACTAAGCTTGCACTGAAAACGCTGCGGCTGTTTTTTATGCCCTATGTTTTGGAGGCTCTTGGCGATCGCTCTGGGGCGAGGGAATGCGCGATTTGGTGTATCCAACAATTGCAGAATCATATCTGGCGGATGGTACGACATTTTGAGTTGGATAAGTAGGTGATGGCGTTCCGCCCCCTGTAGGTGATGCTCTCAAAGGGCGATCGCCGTATTCGTATTGGTTAATTTTGGTTCTCTAAAAATATACTTGAGCGTAAGTTGCGGTGCTACCCATTTTTGCTTGCTTTCAGCTTACTTCTTAACTTAACAAGACCGCTTGACATTTTGTTTTACATCGAATAGTGTAAACAAAGTTTGATGTATAAAATTTTTGTAACTCATGTATTTTGACGACGTGCGTCAGTGGCAGGGAACTGCGGAGGCACTTACAAAAGAACTAAAACGCCAGATTGACCAGCTAGGACTGTCAGTAGAAGCACCTGCCCTGCGGACTGTTCGCTCGTGGCGAGCAAAGCAACTCCTATCGCAACCCAAAGGCGAAGAATTTGGATTTCGACAAATTTTGGAGGGGTTAGCAACAACTCTCTTATTGAAGAAAGGCTGGACACTAGCAGCGATAGCTCAAATTTTGCCTTCATTTCCTGAAGACGTTTTAGAAAGGCAAATCATTGCAGAAGCTGATGGTCAAGACCCTACATGGTCACCTGCTTTTGCTACAACTGCTTTGCCACTATCTACGGGACATCGCCAAGTATTCGATTTGGCTGAAGATGCTATTGTCCTGTTGGCGCAGGGAATTCTTCGCCAATATGACCGGGTTCTTTCTGGTAGAGAAATCGTGTGCCAACACGACAGTATGCCACCCGAACTCTATAAGGCAATGTGTAAGTTGGGTCGTCTATATATCGAAGAAGGACTAACCGATAGCGCTGCTTGCGTGCATACTGTTTTGGAACGTGCTAGATACTCGCTTGTTTGCGAGCAGTGGAAATTAGAGGTTTTTCGCAACTCTGATTTTCGCTTCGGTGGAGTTACCCTAATTGACCCAGACTTGCGCGTACCAACCTCAGATTGTTCCGAGATTGCTGCTATCAGTGGAGCCTTTGGCGAAGACAATGTGATTGAGCATCGGCTGCATAGATACTTGCGTGAAGCAACTGAGCGAATGGGAAGTCGTCGCCAGCACAAAGCCTATACTGCTTTAAGGGAGCTAGTTGGCAGGTACTCGCTTATAGTCGAACATCAACTATGGGATTATTTGGTTGACAACAACCTAACCCCCATACAGGGCACGATAATTGACACATTCTTCGATTCAGTACCAGACATCTGGCTAATCAAAGGGCTAGCTCATCGTTGCGCCCACTGTGGCACGTTGATGCGACCGCATCCTAATAAGAAAATTTTTCCAGAAGGGCGCTGTCCAATCCGCCAGTGCAACAGCCGCAAAAGACCAAAAGTTTTGGAGAAGTTAGACCCAACTCAAGACCGTTTATTGATTGCCAAGCCTCAAATTCTCACCTACTGGACTGGCCCAGCAATTGATGAATTAGAAATTTTTGATACAGCCCGACAACACGGGCTAAATGCTGAACTGTACCCAGAATCTGATTTATGTGATGTGTCGATAAATGAACGGGCAATTGGTATTGATGCTAAATCTTACACAAGTCCTGTATCTCTAGCTCTACGCCTTAACCGTAGCATTGGGGGATTGATTCACTATCGTCGTCGCATTATTGCTATTAGCGACCAGTTAATTGAAGAAAACCCTAGTTACATTTCGACCCTAAAGTCAACACTAGATAAAAAGGGTGACTCCACTACTTTAGAAATTCTGCCAGTTTCCTTGGTAATTGAGTTTTTAAAACAGATGTAACCTGTTCCACATTTAATTTGTACATTAAACGCGGACAAGATGCCCTCACTACGGAAACTTTAATTTTTACCTTATACAACTTAGATGCACATTAGCTTAGTAAATATACTCATCCAAAAATGATATTTTGACCTTTGCATAGCAATGCTTTGATGTTCATTCGCGGATATGTCTAAGTAGGTGGAAATAATTAAACTTAACATTCCAACTAGCAAAAATAATCTGGGAAAAGCTTTCCCCTTCTTCATTCTTCCTCTTCCTTCTTTCTTTTACTTATGCGAATCAAACCTGATTTCTGGCAAGGTGCAGACCGAATTTGTTGGCTGTGCGTCTTGATGGAAGAATTTATTGGTACTGATTCACTGGAGTATGCACCAGTGGCGATGTCAGGTATGGCGAGTATCTTGAATGCACCTAAATTAAAGCAAGCTCGTCAAGCCATTTTCAATATGCGGCAGATGTCGCTGACTTATGTTACAGAGCAGTCAGTAAAACACGCGGTAGCGCTTTATAACGACCATCACTACTGCAACAAAACAAAAGGTACCTATGAGATTGACGCTCAGACGCTTCGCTTCAAAAGAACAGATCCTTTAGAAGACCCGTTGATTGCAAAAGCGCGTAAAATTCTCAATGCGCCAATGTCATATCAGCTACATACTGCAACGGTTGCCGACCCTCGTCAGCCAATGGTGGTTTCTTTAGGTCAAGAGACAACGGCAGTGAGAGTACCAATCAATCCTATCACCGCCCCTCTTGCCGAACGTCGCACGCATTCTCTCAATCGCCAGCCCAAAGGAAAAATCCGCATTCCCCTGAAAGAACTACGCGACTTAGCTATTGAGATGGACGAGCGTGAGTCCAAAAATCCCGAACGGCGCTCTGGGAGCTGGGCGAGTCGTTTTGAACACTTTGACCTGATGATACCGTCTATTGGTAAGGGACTGCGGAAAGAAGATGACACATTGGAACTAGAGGGTATCAAGCATTTAATTGGCTTGCCAGGGGCTGGTAAAACAACGCTTCTCGTGCTGACAGCTATTTGGTTGGGACGAAACGGTTACAAAGCCATGTTTCTTTTCCCCTCCATTGAAGTAGCCAGACAGTACATGGCTCAACTGGCATTTCATAAAGTTAAAGTGGGAATGCTAGTGGGTCAAAGTGATGAGACTCGTCGTCGTCATGCAGATAATATTGCTGAGGCAATTGCAGCTGGTGGAGGTAATGGTGGCTTTGCCCACAGTTTGGAAGGGGCAGAAGTATTTAGTTTGAATTGTGTTTTACCAGCCTTTTCAAATGCTGATACTTCGATGTGGGGTTTTGGTTACGCACCTTGCGAAGAGATTTTGCAAGGTGGGGGTAAGAAAGGGCAAATGAAGAAGTGTCTATGTCCTTTGTGGACAATGTGCGGTCGTAACAAAGCACCGCGAGATTTGATAGACGCAGATATTTGGGTTGGTCATGTGCGCTCCCTCGATACTCAAGTGCCACCTCATGCGATTCGAGAGAATTTGCGATATTTTGAATTGATTGCCCGCACGTTCGATGTAGTTGTGTTTGACGAAGCCGACATGGTGCAATCAGTTTTGGATGCTTACGGGGCAGCAACTTTAAGCATCTCAGGTTCGGACACGTCAATTCACCGGGAAATTCTCGAACAAATCCATAACCGCTTTGCTCGTGGGGAAAATCATCGACTATCTGACCGGGATGTAGAACTCTACAGTCGTTACTTAGCGGAATTTGGCAATCACAATACTTCGCTGATGACCGCCATTCAGAATATGCCCTCGTCGCGGGTGGGAGAACGTTACGAAAACCAACTGCTAACTGTATTGAGGATTGTTAGTGATTTATTAGATGGCTTTGAGAAATACTCCAAACGCGATCGCCTTGATGATCTTGAAGTCAAACTTGGTTTCAGTAAAAGTCGGGCGCTGACTGAAGTTTGGGAATCAGCAGCTTACCGTGCCTTTTACAACCGTACAGGTATTGAGGAAACAGACTGGGCTAAAGCTGATTTATGCGCTCAAATTCTAGAAACAAACCGTAATGTTCTAGAACCACAGTGGAAGAATCTAATTCAGCACTTCCGCCGTTACCTAGCTGAGGATTCGATTAAGCAACGCGACAAAATTGTGGAAGAGATTGCCGAATTGTTTCTTCCCCTCTGCTTTCCCGACCGTCAATTCCCGACTGAAGCAAACGACGTAATTACATTGTTGGTGTCAGTCACTTTCATGATTTTGGGTTACCAACGCATTGTACCGGGAACTAGGACAATGGTGGCAGAAGGGCTAATCAGAGAACCAATTGTGGAGTCTACAGCAACGCCAGAACTGCGAAAGATTATCCCAGAAAATATTCTCGGTTCGTTCTCTGGGGTGAAATACAGTTTTAAGAAAGCACAGACAACTCGTACTACCGCTCGAAATGTAGAACTTTCCTATATTACCTTTGTAGGTGCGCCACGAATGTTGATGCACCGCTTTTATAAGTTGTTAGAAGCAGATGGAGAACAATCAAAACCAGCTATTTTAATGACTTCGGCAACGTCATTTCTGGAAGCAAGTCCGGCTTACCACATTAATGCTGGCCCGCATTATTTACTCAAACCGCGCCAATCTGAACATGACCCAAAACGCAGCGTTTACCGCTTCAAATGGATTCCCGATCGCGAGCGTGGCGATGAACCCCTACGATACAGTGGCGCTGGCGAACTTCAGGAACGCAATCTCAAGCGAATGGTGGACGCACTGGTAAAGGGTGGCATTACAAAATCAGAAATTTTCAAGTCTATCCGCAATTTTGATGTAAAAGATGGCATACACCGCAAAGCAGCCTTAATCGTCAATAGCTACGAGCAAGCTCGCACTATCAAAAAATTTCTTAACGACTATCATCCAGAGGTTGGCAGACGCACAAAAGCAGTTGTTCGCTCCCTCAAAGAAGGAGAGCAACCGACAGATTTTGTTACAACTGCCCAGTGCGAAGCACTTGGAGATGATGAAACCTGCGATATTTTAATTTTCCCCATACTTGCAATTGGTCGGGGCGTAAATATTGTTTTCACCAAAGGGCAAAGGAAACTTGATGCTGCAATTGGCTCGATTTACTTTCTCACTCGTCCTCATCCGTCCACGGATGATATGCAGCTTTTGTACAGCCTAGCAGGACGGTCAACGCAAGAATTTGATAGTAAAGTTTTTACCGAAGCAGAAGACCTGAGCGCGATCGCTACTTCTTGGCACCAGTCTCGAAAAAATCTCTGGCGATCTGCCAATCGATTGTTACGCGAACCCTTGATGGCTAGCCGTCTTGGTTCCGATCTATTTAGACCATTTACAGCTAATCAAATGGTTGCCATTTTGCAAACAATTGGGCGAGGTATGCGGAATGGCTGTCCAGTAGCAGTTTATTTTGTGGATGCAGCTTGGGCGATTCAATCCACAAAGGATAAACCCGACTCTGGGCGAGACAGTATGTTGGTGCAGATGCGAATCATCTTAGAAGAATGTGTAAATCATCCCGATCCTGTAATTCGGGAAATTTCTCAGGAACTTTACGGCGCATTTCTGACACCTTTGCAACGAATTGAAGGCGTAATTTATCCTGAAAGTCTGCGTTCAGAAGAAGAGTTGACAGACGAAGAAGATTTCGATGAATTTTCACAATTATTGGAAATGTAGTACAGAAATTCCTCTGAAAGTCTGCACTCAAAAGAAGAGTTGATGTACTAAAACAATTTCGAGATTTTTCACAATTACATAATTATTGGAGATGTAATAATGGGTAGCATTTTTTCTGATGACTTTGAGTTTAATGAAGATTTCTCCGAACTTGAAGAAGACGATGTAACTGAAACAAATTCACTTTCGGAATCCTTATATATTCCACTAGGGAAGCCTAAAAGTGTCAAACGTTTCCCTCTAGCCTTTACGATACCAGACGATTTGCCAACCGTATTTGTAGAGGGCTATACGCTTGCATGGACAAAGGTTGCTCTAGGCAATTTAGCCGCGATTCAAAAAGGAAATCGCACTGATGGACAGAAAAATATTAAAAATCTCCCCTATGCTTCACTACGGGGACTTCTGGAAGTAGGACTCAAAAATTTAGCACGACTGGAGTCGAATTTAGGTCTTAGCACCTTTGCTTTAAATACTAAAAGTACAAGCGAACCAGAACCTTTTGCTTATCTAGTTGATGACAGTTTAGGAGCAATTAAAAAGTCTCTTCAAACAATACTCGACAACTGGATTACTAACTTTCTTCGACCTTATGCTAAACGAGAACAAATACCAGAAGAAATTCTTGACAGACTAGAAGAATTGGGAGAAGATGAAGAAATTTTTCAAATTATACCCTTTAAATACCAAGCCTTACCTTGGCCTTGGTCGGAGCAAACAGGTACAACTAATCCCGATACCAGAAAAAGTAAATATTTGTATCGGGTTCTAGCTGATCGCGTAGCTCGCCAAATAGCTGGTAAGGAGATTTTTCGCGGTCTAGGCCCAATGAAGCGGATTATATCCAGTGGTGGCGGACTCACTTCCGGCGTTGCAGAACTTATTACTAAGCCAATCAGCATCACTGGCAAACCAGAAAAAGGTACATTCAGTCTGGTGGTACGCCTAGAAGTAATAACATATCCTTCCCTTCATCAGCCTTTGCTGAAGATAGATGTTTCTAAGCGGCGCTGGATAAGTCAGTTAAAATCCCCTGAGTTTGACCGCAATGATATTAGTGGCTTTGTCTTTTCTCTAGACTATCCCGACCGCGCTTTTAGTTACCGAGTAGTTTGCAAAAAGGATGATAATAAAAACTGGCAGTGGACGACAGATAAGGATTTTGAAGCTTTGCGTCGTGAACTGAGACTAAAAGCGCAGACTTTTGGTGGGCAAGATATTGCACTGGGTAAAGCCAACGATAACAACAACACAGTAGTGCTGACTTACCGCAACGGGCTTCAGGACGGTGCAAAAGAATATGGAATTAAGGCAGGTGTACCTGAGACTGATAAGTTAGAAGCATTTGAGGCAATTGCAAACATTCTTGAACCAATTGGACTTCAAAAATTTGAGGGTTACTCGCAGGTGAAATCCAGCCACAATTCGGACGATACAGCATCACGTATGATTAATCCTCCCACACTGCTTGGTGCAAGTCTTGAAGCGCTTGAAACAAACTATAACCTGGAGTTTACCCCAAAATACCTTGAACAATTTGACGATAATCAGTTAAACAGCTTGTTACGCAAACACTTTGACATTGCTTTGGAAGAGATTCATCAGGGAAGAAAAGCTCTCCAATTTAGTACCTCCAAATCGAAAGACCAGACAGATGAACTTGTATCACTTATTCGGGCAAACCAAGAGGCTTTGCGGCGACTTTACCCAAATGAACGGTTGTTACTCATCATCTTCTATGAAAACGAGTTGCAAACAGAGATGAAATTGCTAGAGGCAATTATTCGTGTTCTGTGGGGAGAAACAATAGAATTTCTAGTCACTCGTCTACCAGCAAACACTCATGGCCCCAGAGTTGCATTACCAGGCAAAGAATTAAAAGCCAAGGAGCGTTCGGAATGCCGACGTGAGGCGTGGCAGCCTATTGTAGAGCAACTTGCTGTGCGCGAACAGCGAACTTTTTGCTTGATAATGGCGCGAGAATTTTACCCAGACCCCAAAGGACAGAACAATCCAAAACATGATGATAGGGTGAATAAACCTTCAACTCGCCAAGCTTTGGCTGCAATGGCTGGTTCTTGCGTACAGTTTGTTTTACCAATAGAGAAGACTCAAGCAACAAAACTTTTTAAATTAGAAGATTTCTTCCATCGAGTACAAGCGGCTCTGAAAGATTTGCTGTCTGCCCATTCTGGCCGCATTGATGGCGTACAAGAGAAGGTTGACAAGTATTTGAAAGATATTCCAAGAGAAGCCAGACCAAAAGAAATTTTGGCGATTACAATT
Organism: Tolypothrix sp. PCC 7712; assembly: GCF_025860405.1. Lineage (GTDB taxonomy): Bacteria > Cyanobacteriota > Cyanobacteriia > Cyanobacteriales > Nostocaceae > Aulosira > Aulosira diplosiphon. The sequence goes on from NZ_CP063791.1 coordinate 16,752, forward strand.
GTCCGTAAACAGAGAGGTCGTGTTCGCGGCCCAATCAAAGATACATTTTTAGCAGTGGCAATGCGCCTTAAGGTAGATACAGGCAAGTGTGAACTTTGTTGTGCTTACGACAAAGGAAATACTTTAGCAATCAGCCCCTGGAGCAGTTTTTCTGATGCGATCGCCTTCATTGCTCAACTGTCTCCAGTAAAACTGGGTGATAAAAATGAAGTGCGTAAGACTCGATTCATGGAATTTGTGAAACAGATTATTTCTAATTCTGTGGAAGAAGGGGCACAGCCACTAGTAATGATTGATTCTTCTAACTGTGTCCAACTGTGGCCTTGGCTTGCAGATATCAGAATTAATGCAAATGAAATTAATTTTGAGCAAATGTATCAATGGATGGAGCAAGAGTGGCAGGGCGCACGCATAGTTCGGATTCGTCAAGACCTTGCCCCCGGAATTATTGATAAAAAAGAAAGGCTGTTAGCTGAAACCTCTCTAGAAGACACACGGTCTAAAGAGGAATTAAAAAAATTGCCCTCAATCCTCAAGCTTCCTTCAGCATCTGATGCTAGGGGATTATTCCGACTTACTGCAACTAACCAAACGGGATGTGTTGCTTACTTATCTGTGGGACGTAAAACACTCCATCAATATACACGCGGTCAAAGTTGCTATTGTCCAACACAAATAAATACACCTGTAACCCTAAAAAAAGATGATGGTTCACGAGAAAAAGTTTTAAACCAGGCTGGGTTAGAGGTTCATCAAGTCTCGGAAAAACCACCATTTTTGGATCAGTGGCCCACTCCAAACCCTCTTGAGATTGTTGTTACATTGCGGCAACCCCAGGATGACCCTGATTGTATAGCTTCCCTTGTGGAATCACTACGCTATAGCTTTGGTCATTATAGCGAGTGGACTGTTTTACCTGCTCCCTTGTTTTTTGAGCGTGTTGTGCGGGACTACATTAGCGAGTTTGCGATTGAAGATGAGGATACTGAAGTTGAGGTAGAGTCATAGAAAGGACGTTCACAAAGTGCTCACGCCTGCGAGGACAAGCTGCAAATTAGGACAGCTTGTAAAGGACTGTTACGCCGCCTATACCGCTGTTGATTGGTACGTATGTATTAAAAAAAGGTGGTAAATTAATTAAGGTGCGATTGGAGTAGCAGGCGATGACCGACTTAGAAAAAGCTAAACATGCAGCTCAAGTGTTCGCCAATTACGAGTTTCAAAGGATTACGGTGTGGATGGTGGAGGAGATTAGTACCAATTATATGGTATTTGGGCACACTGAATCACCTGTAGACCTAGAACGACTTAGCCACAAGAGCAAGCAGAAGTACATAATAAATGTTGTGGGCGGCATAGGTACTCGGTACACTGCAGAAGAAGCTTATTTGATGGCGCGTTCTTTAGAGAGGGGAGATTAAACCCAGCTAACTGCTGTAAATTGGGGAAAAAATTTGCTTGGATGCCCCAAGTCTAAACCAAGTTTCCTGCGATGCGGGAGTTTGGTCTGAACAGGTGCTGGATGTTGCTCGATTGCTATTGGAAATAAATTACATCCAATAGCTACGAAACTTTGTTTGGTTATGGTTGTGATGCCATGAAAATTACAGATTTACCTGCATCAGTGCTTGAGGAACTTTGCCAAAGCGAATATTGGCGAATCGATATCGACCCCGGATTTGATGCTAAACACGAGTTTTTTATCCGCTGGGAGTACTTACTGCCTAATCCGCGTACAGATGATTATACCGAAGGCGAACTTGCAGAATTTATTAACTTTGATGGGTATGACTTACTCCTGCCAATAGGACGTGCCCACCATCCCCATCTCCATCTACTGCGGTTGAATGCAAGCTTAGATAAAAACTCGCTGACGTTATTTTTATTTGATACCTACCACAGTACTTGGTTCTCTGATATAAGTGATGCCCGCTACGGATTTCTCGCCGTTGCCGATCGCTATCAGAATCATGACTGTGACTTCTATGTTGCCTCCTACTATCATTTTTCCTACCTCGTTGGGCGTGACTATGAACTGGCACAACAAATCATGCAGCAACGGTTAGGTACTTAATCGAACTTTGTCATACATATGACAAGACTACAAGTTATGGGAGTCGGAAATTTAAGTTTTTGTAATGGCTTGTTCTTCATCCAAGAGTACTTTAATTTGATTGAGCAATTTCTCCAACGCTTTCTTTTTCTTCGGGTTATCCCAGACTTTGGATGAACCAAGTTGTTTGCTTAATTCCTTGTACTGGGTTTTAAGTGATGGGGTAGTGTCTGCTTTCTCCTGAGCGAAGATATCTCGTATCCTCTGTTGGATTTCTGTAAGTGATAAATTCTCTTTGATTGCTGCTTGCAGTAAAGGAGCGCGTTTTACATCCTCCTTCACTTTAGCGATCGCACGCGCTTTGGTGTACTCAATTGACCCCTTTTGCAGTGCCTCTTTAATATCTTCAGGGAGATTGAGTAATGGCAGGCGATTAGTACGGAAGGATTCGGCTGAAAGCCTGCCAACAGAAGAAAATACGCCCTCGATTATGGCAATATCTTCTCTTGCGATTAGGTTATCCGCTTTTTTATTTCTGTTTTGGCGGATAACATTATCCGCGTTCTCTCCTTCCTCCTTTTCTTGTTGGCGGATAACGTTATCCGCTTTTTTATCATCTGAAGGATGGATAACATCATCAAGGGTTTTGCTTTCCTTCTTTTCTTTTTGGCGGATAACGTTATCCGCTTGTTTTCGGTTGGCTTTTTCCATACGGTTGAGCAGGCTAATTACCTCATCCTGGGTTGAATTCAGGCGCAGTGCCAGTAACTCCAAAATTCCGATTGTTTCCTCATACGCATTCAAATCTTCACGCTGGAGGTTTTCAATTAATTGCACCTGCTTAACCGTGTCGTCGTCCATTTCCTTGATGACAACAGGCACTTCCTCCAACCCGGCCATAATAGCTGCTTTGAAACGACGCTCGCCCGCAATGAGTTCGTAACTTCCATCTGGTTGAGAGCGCACGATTAATGGTTCGAGGATGCCTAGCTCTTTAATAGATAGCGAAAGTTCTTCCAACTTTTTGGGGTCAAAATAACGCCTGGGTTGGGTGGGCGGTAATTTAATTTCCTGGATGGGAATTGTGCTGGTTAATTTGTTAGATGGCGTTGCGGGTTCATCTTCGCTACCGCCAAACATTAAATCTATTGGGTTAGCGTGTTTGAGTTTTGCGGTGTACGCTGCGTCTTTTTTACTCACAGAACCTCCTAGTAAGTGTGGCAGACCTGTGGGTTTAGCCCGACGACTCCACTTTTAATTTGTCTAACTCTTTGGCAATCTTATTTAGGATTTTGACTGCGGGGTGTTTCTTATCATACATTCCCAACGGCATTCTGCGCTCGGAGGCATCCGCAAAGGCGATAGATTTGGGGATAGGAGGATATATCGTACCAATTTGGGAAAGTTGTTCTTCCACAGCTTGGAGAGTGCGGGTTTCTTGTGCGGTGCGGCTATCGAGCATTGTGGGAATAAACCCAGCAATTTGTAGTCCTTTGTTGAGCTTTTTTTTAACCCTGGCGACAGTATCAAGCAGTAGGTCAGTACCCAGGAAGGATTTAAATTGACACTGAATAGGTACGAGAATGTGGGTAGCAGCAGTCAAACTGAGGATACTTAAAATGCCAAGGGACGGGGGACAATCAATGAGGATAAAGTCGTAATCATCGCGGATGGGGGCAAGGGCTTCATGGAGGCGATATTCACGTGCGGTGGCAGCTGGTAGGAGGAGTTCGGCGGCACTTAAATTGATATTGGTGGGTGCCAGTGCCATACCCTGGATTTTTTCAGGGTAGACAAATAATGGTTCTTCATCAATTATCGCGTTATAGACAGTTTTTTCTAGTTCTTCAGGGTCTACACCCAAGAAGTTGGTTAAAGATGCCTGTGGGTCCATGTCCACGAGTAGAACGCGGTGCTTGTTGGCTGCGAGATGGTAGCCCAGATTGTGCGTCAAAGTTGTTTTGGCAACGCCCCCTGACTGGTTGAATAACGTAATGATGCGAGTTTTAGTCACGATAGTTGGTTGAGAATTTTTTATTATGTGGGGATAATTATTGAGATTTTTTTGTTATGTGGGGATAATTATAATGAGCGCGGATAACGTTATCCGCTTTTAATGAGGATACAGTAAAGCCCCCAATACCAATGATTGTAGCTGCGAGTGCGACCCAATACAAAATTATCAAGTAAGGTGAGGTGAGTTCGACGGGTGATTTGACCTTGGTAATAGCTTGAGGGTTCAATCATGAAGTAAGCGAGCCTCCTGTGGAGAAGCTAAACGCCACAGGCGCACGCACTCGCGTTCGCTAACACTAATCAGTCATGGTGGATTTTGAGTCTCAATTAGACATGACTTATTTTGTGATATAGATGACTTTTGCCAACAATTCAAGCAGTTGTGGCAACAACAAGCACAACCAGATAAGCGTTTTATCCATAATTTATGCCAAAAATAAACTGTCAAGTGCCACGCTCAACTTACCAAATAGCCTATACGCTTACCCACACCTACTGATAACAACATATGTAGGTTCTGTAACACAATATACGCCCCCTGTTTTTTGCTCTACAAAGTCCATTCCTTTATCAAAAATAATTTTGTATCTTTGTCCGTCTTGTCGTTGCACTTCTAGTTCTCGTGCATGAGGAAAATAGGAGCGTTGATGCATTGGTTGAACATTAACCTTTGTCGAAACTCCTATTTTTTCCAGTTCATCGAGTGCTGCTTCCAAGTCAGCTTTTCTCTCTCGTGCTGACTCTACTTGCGAATTTTGTAAAACTCTAATCGTCACCGAGGAATTGGTATCAAAATTATAACCTTGCAAAAGGTTAACTAATAATGTTGCCCCTTGACCATTTAGGTAGCGGTCTTGATATACAATTTTACTTATTGTGCTACCTGAAAAAACACGATTCAATTCTAATTTTTGTTGTAATTGTGACAATGTTAAAGTACCCCAGTTTTTCTCTGGAAAGATAACTAAATTATCAGGGTCTTCCAAGTCGCTGGCTTTGACAAGTCTAGCTTGAGAGCGCAAGTTTTGTAGAGATTTAAAAACAGTATCTACTCCCTCTAAACTTCTAGTCTGAAACCACTCCCACTTTCCGTTATCTTTGGATTGATTTAGTTGTAAGGCGATTCGATTTTGTTGTTGAGAATTAAAACATAAAATTGGCAATACATTATTAGTAGTTTGGTAAATTCGTAGCAAATCTTGGTCTATCCATTGTTGCAAGCGTTTTCGCAATACTTGTAAATTTCTCCTTTCTGATTCGGTGACAGCCCGATTTACTTCTGGTAATTGATTTAAAATTAATTCCAATGCTACATCACTACGTTGCCTTACAGAGTAAACTGCGTCTGTTAATAGCTTTAACCAAAGTAGTGGCGAACCGTTATTTAAATTAAACGTATCCACTAGGCTTGGCAAGTAAATAATAGTTACTCCCGCAGCCATTCGACAAATTGCTGGCAGACGTTCTGCTATTTGAGATACTTTAACTTTGCTAGCATCAGGAGCAAAATTTTGTAGTTCTGGGTCTGGTTTAACAACTAAATCTTTCAGGAATTTTGCTACTTCATGACGGTTTAATTCTGCATGAAATGGCTGATTGGAGTAAGTTCTGAGACAATCGTAACAACTGATGTCACAACTACAAGATGTAGCAAGTTCCCAAGCTTTTTTTAAGACATCAGCAAAGCGCTCAGCAATACGTTTGCTATAACCTGCACCTCCAGGAACATTGTCATAAATAATTATCTCTGCAAGTCTGTTTTGTAAGGGTCTAAATAAACCGTCTAATTCAGTGCGAGGTACATCAATTACTTGAGCCGCAGCAGCCAATAGTGCATATGTTAATGAGCGCCAAAATCCCATACCATCAGTACCTTGGCTGGAATTTTCAGACATAGAAGAAACTGTTATATCATCACCATAGTTAATGACTCCACCAAATAGTAGTATCGGCTTTGTTTCAGATTCAAATTGAATTTTTAGTAAATCACTACGAAATTCATGACCTAAATGAATAGGTGGGAATCCACTTCCTGAACAATCTCTACCTGTAATTGGATGTTTATGAGCAGGTAATGATAATTTCGAGTTTGTAGTCTGTTTTGTACCGCGTTTTTTTGTGCTGTTGGTGGCACGTTGTTTTTGTACTAACTCGCTCAAGTCCCTACCGCAACTTTGACAGATAGCAAACCCTTCTTTAGTAAAGCCTCTACCTTTCCCCAAAATTCCTTGATTTGCTAAGAAAAATGTACCGCCTTGGCTCACAATTAATTTGTAGAAATCAGATTTATAAGCTTCTGGATTTTCTCCATCCTTGGCTAAAAATACCTGTGATGTTGGTTGGCGTAGTGGTTTAGTATGAGGTGTGACTCTTGGTTCAGTTGTCCAATCTGTAGTAAATGCTTTCGGTACTTTATAAGGTTTCATTTTAGCAGCAGAAGGAGGGTTAGGTATCCAACCACATACAGAACATTCGTCTACAGGTTCTTCTTGATTTGAAGCTTTAAAATTATTACAATTTTTGCAAACCCAATAATATTTTTGTTCTAAATCATTGGGTCTAAGAATAGCAACACTTTCATATACTCTGTCATCGACTACAATATCTTGACCGGGAGCATATTCACCCAACGCAAGACGACGATCGCGCTCAAGTCTGTGTCTTCCTTGTGATGATTTATATTCATTACTTTCCCCAGTAAGTAAGCGAACTACATCTATTGGGAACCCATAAATAGGTAATACGCTTGCTTGTACTAATTCATCATGCAATCGGCGTTTGGATATTTTTTCTAATTCTGCTTCAATGCCGTCACGACGCTTTTCTAATCCCTTACGTTTTGTGCGGTCTTTTTCTGTATTAATATCTTCTCGAATAGCTATCAGTAACGGAACTAAATTATTCCAATCTGCTAACTGTTCTCTCTGAAAAATGGAGATAGCTTCAATAAATTGATTAAGTATCTCAATTACACTACCTGAAATTTTAAGTCGATTTATCCATGATTGAGCAATAGAATTAGCAGCATCGCTATGTAACCACTCCTGTAGTTCGCAAACCGTTGCATTTGCTGGTGGCGTGAAATTAAGAGCAGCACAAAAATCTTCTAGTGGTAAACTAAAGAATTCGGCAATTGTTACTTGCTCTGCTCCTTTTTCTTTATTTTTTAAAAACTCAGCTAATAACTCAGCGCGAATATGACGCTGTTGAATTTGTAAATTACCAGCATCCAGTTTTGGGATTTGATTATTACCCGCAATTAATTGTTCAGGTTGTTCAAAATAAAAGCGGTCGTGGGGGCGACGTTGACCGTACATTAAAGTAATAGCAACTCCATCCGTCCGTCTTCCAGCGCGTCCTGCGCGTTGTTGGTAGTTGCTGACGTAAGGTGGAAAGTTTCGCAAAACTACAGCTTGTAGTTCGCCAATATCCACCCCCATTTCCAAAGTTGTCGAGCAACTGAGCATATTAATTTGACCGCGACGAAAACGGTTTTCACGTTTTTCGAGTTCGCCAACTCCTAATTGCGCGGTATGCTCTTGCGATCGCAGTGGTAAGGGTAGATTATTTTTGATACGATACTGTTGATAATTCTCGTTTGTTGCCTGTGCAATTTTCTCGCAAGTATACGCTTGGAGTGTACCAGGACATTTGAATGTTGGACATCCAAACAAATTAAGAGTAGCTTGAGATTTATCTAATTGTGATAAACCTGGGACGTGGATAATTTGTTGGCAACAATTACATTTATACCAGTCTTGCTGTGTTTCTGTTAAATTGAGCAGATTCCAGTTGAGTTGATATCCTTTTTGAGATTGAACAAGTATGCCGGATGATTTTAATATTTCATACAGCCAAGTAAAATCTTCCTGTGTAGGTAATTGTTCACTAAATATAATTGAATAGTACCAGCCTAAGCGGTTTTGCCCTTTACTTTTTTCCCCTGTTTTCTTAAATTTTGGCAAGATAGTAAGAGAGTCTTTGTATTTTTTAGATTCTCCAGGCGGTTTTTCCAAAAATAAATAATTTTGTGAACGTCCTTGAGAGTCTAACATCGAGTCTCTAGCACCCGGAACCCCTCCAATTTCTGGAAAATATTGAGATGCTCTTTCAATACTAACGATGCCATTACGACGAATAATGTCAGTAAAAACAGTGAGAAATATTTGAGCTTCTAGAGAAGAAATGCTAAATCTTTCTGCTACAGAGTTAATTAAACGTTCATCTTCTATTTGAATATGACAAGCCAATAATGCTAATGCTTCTAATGATGTACGTCGCGAAAAACGAATTGCAAATTCCCAAAGCAATAACTCTTTAGCACGAGCCAGTGCCATTGGTTCGCAGTCAAATCTATTTTTGAGTTTTTCTTCGTTTGGATCGTCAGGTCTGTAGCTGAGATAATTATACTCAGATTTTCTATCTGGATGAGGGATAGAAGTTTCCAAGAATATTTCTTTTAAGCGATTAATAAGTTGATTTACAGATGTGATTCCTTGATGATTTTTGACATCTTGAAATGCTTGCCAAACAAATTGTCTATATAGGATTTCTGTGTGGTTTCGTTGATAGTCGGAGCCAAAAAATGCAGCATCCTGTCGCCCATCAGAGAAACTTAAAAGTTTGCGTTTGGAGGCATCTTCTCGTACTTTTTCTGCCTCTGGCAACAATTCAAAAAGGCTATCAATCATCGCCACTAAAGGAGCGTCAGTATAAGCTATAAATAACCTTATAGCTTCAGAGCGTAATGGTTTTGCTCCACAAGCAGCACATTGTTGTAAATAAGAGCCTTCTAGATTATCATCTTTTTGATTACTATTATTATTTTTTTGACGATACCATGCTAGACGAAATTCGCTTTTCTTCTTGACCTTAACTTGTGGAGTAAAAGGTTCAGAGGAAGGAGTACCAATCCAGCCATGACGCTGGCTAATTAGAAAAGTAGCTGGTAATTTATCTGTATTTTCTTGTTCCTCTTCGCCATCTTCCTCTTCTTCTGTAACGTTCTCTATCGTGTTAGGAGTGACGGTATAAATATTAGGGTTATCTCTTAAAAATTGCAGGCTTTTGGGAGGAGGTTGTATTTTATTTGATTTACTATCCCACTGCAATAAAGAATAAGCTTCACCGCATTGATAACAACTAGCTAACTCTAATACAGGAGAGCCACAATCATCACAAGTCATCTTTTCGTTGAGGTAAAGACGACCGTATTTAAGTGTTTTTTCTGGATAATTTGGGTCAGAGAGTGCACTAGAGCATTCATGATTTATACAAGCATAAATTCCTTCTAAACTCCGAAACAGAAGATGGAGTCTAACTGGCAGTAAAGGTAAATATTCAGGATTTTCTCGCGCTAAAGTACCTAATTGCAGCAAACGAGCAAAAGCGATTTTGGCATCAGTATCATTAATAGTTCCATCTGGATTGATGGGTAAATTTACTCCCCAAAGTTCTGCTGATTGTGTAATTTGTTCCCAAGGTTGAGGCTTGCGGCTAAGAATATTAATTAAGCGATGTACTATTGGATGTTGCTTCAGTGCAAACCAGAGAAATTTGTGAACATCTCCATTAGCTTGGGAAGTTGCTATTTGTAATTGTTCTTCTGGTACAATCCCACGAAGCTGGTCTAGCCATTTATTTAAATCATCATCAAAGTTAGGTAATTCTAAAATACTTAAATATCCTAAAATATCTTCACCAGTAAAATTTTCTGGTAATGTATAAGGTTCGCCTAATCTATCTACAGCATCGCGGCGACTACCTCTAATTACCTCTGCAAAAGATTCACCGAAAAATTTTTCTGCAAATTCCAATACTTGGTTATCAACTGAAGCATCCCCTAAGCTAGCACTAGTTGCAATGCAGCGGATATGTCCTGGCTTCTTAATACCTACTGCAACTTTCAAGCGCTCAAGAAGCATAGAAACTTCGCTACCAGTAGAGCCATTATAAGTATGAGCTTCATCCACAATTAACATTTTGAAAGTTGATGCTGAAGCAGCGAAAATTTTATTTCGCTCGACAGGACGAATTAACATATGCTCCAGCATGGAGTAGTTTGTAATTAAGATGTGTGGCGGCTCATTCCAGATTTCCTCGCGGGAAAGGCATTGAATTTGTTGTGTTTTATGCAGTGCTTCTTCAACTAATCTTTCACGAATACTGTCTAAATTTCCTAGTTCCTCTTCGGTGAATAACTCTCTAAGTTCATTTTCAGCAAATAACTCTTTAAGTTCCTTAGATTCATAAGCAGAAAATTCTGCTGCTAAAGCTTCGATAGCTTTTTCTTTTTTCGTTTCAGTTCGACTGGTATAAAATCCAAATTTAATTCTAATTTCATCTTGACGACAAAGTAACTTACGCAAACGTTTAACTTGGTCATTAACTAAAGCATTCATGGGATATAAAATTAAAGCTCGTACCCCATGAATTAATAAATTATCTTCTTCCTTGAGTAGCGTATCTAACATTGGTAACAGGAAACATTCTGTTTTTCCTGAACCTGTACCTGTAGCGACAACGATATTTTGTTGTTTTTGTATAACTGCTTTAACTGCTTTTTCTTGATGTTCGTAAAGCGGACGATTGCTAGGTGTAAATAAGCTAGCCATTTGAGGATGCAAAACACCCTGATTTACCAACTGTGCAACACTTTTTCCCGGTTGATAGGGTTGGGAGCCTTCTAAATATGGCTCCTGCCAAATATTTCCTCGCTGTTCTAGTTGATATTTTAAAGCGTAGCGTAGATGAGGATCGCGTAGCGGATAGGCTGTCAGCAAGTAACGAATAAAATCTTGACGAGGTTGCTCAACTGCTGCAATCGGGTCGAGATAGTTACTGTTTTTCATCATACTAAAAGACATCCTAAGTTTTGAAAAATAGTTTCTACAATGGGGTGATTAATTGATTGAATTAACCGATTTCTATAACTCTCGTTATCGGGTTTGGATAATCGCCAAAGTAATTGAGCATAAGCACTTGGTAAAACTGTACCTTGGAGATTTAATTTACCCTGCGGTTTATCCCACTGAATTTTTAAAGGAAATCCTGTTTGGCTATCTTGGTAAAACATTGCCAGTATTGCTGTATCTGGTTCTAACTCATAAAAAGTTCGCTCCTGAAACCAGAGATATTCACCAGTAGAAAGCTGTAGTAATGTTTTATCTTGTAATTGCTGGTAATTTACAGTCAGCCAACGATTTTTCTGTGGAGTATCACGACGAGGTACATATTGAGAAATAATGTCTTTACCTTTCTTATCATTAATCAAAAATGGGTTTTCTTGCCACGGAGAACGTAAAATTCCCTTAGAAGGTTGGCAAGGTCTAGGTAAATACTCAACACTATCAGCAACAATCAAGAAGCGAATTTCTACTTGATTAAGGCGGTTTCTTATTTGATTAAAGCCATGTACTTTTGGACGGATTGATAGCTCATCGTTATTTTGCTCAGTTTTTAACACTTGATGTGCTAAAGAAAGATATGCACGATCGCCCCTAAATCGTAACCCTGTCAAGTTATCTCGATTTAAAGCCAATACCGTTGGTGGTGCTATACAATAGCTATTTCGTACTCCTGCATAAATTTCACCTTCTGCTTGTAATTCTCTCAATGCTTCTTGAATTTCAGTTTGTAATTGCTCTTGTGACTGATTAGGCTCTAAAGTTGAACGCAGTAGAGAGATAATTTGATGTTTAGTTAACGTCGTTGCTACAGCAGGATTGCTGGAATTTCTATGGTTACTTAGCAGCAATGTAATTTGTTCAAACCACATCATCTTACTCCCAGCATTCTAGTAACCTGTTCTGGATTCAATGGTTTGCGTTCAATACTTTGAAAATTTTCAATTTTTTGCAGATGGGTGGATGCAGTCTTGAAATTACTGATGTTTAGTAAAACTAAATCTTCGTAAACTGAATCTTGTGGAATCTCTATTTTCAAAATTAAATCTTGCAATTGATTTTGTTTGATTGATAATTCCAGATATTTCAAAAAAACTTCACGTTTCTTGGAACGAACAGTTACTAAATACCAATTACCATGCTCAACCGTCTTGACAATTGGAGTTGGAAATTTGTCGGAATCAGCAGTTGGCATAATTGGCATAATAAGATTATTTTCTTTTGGCACAGATTCTGGACTTAAAAAGTCCAACAGACCTTTGAGTTTGTCGAGTAAAGAATGTGCATCTAACCACTCAGGAAAATAATATTGATGACTTTCTAAACTAGAAATGCCAGCTTGCAGTTGTTTGATATCAAAATCCAAATTTAGTTGTCTAACCGCAGCTATTAATGCCTCTTTTGACTCACTATTACCCAAAATTGTATAGCAGTAATTTTCTCTAACTTCATCTTCTTCTGTAGCTTGGGGCAAGTCATATCTACTACTGCCACACCACCAACCAAGGTTTTCTGGTAACTGCTGTCCCCAAATTAGTTGAATATGGTAGATTCCGGTTGATAAATTGAGAGGAACCTCAATCTTATTTGAACCTTTTTGAAGCAAGGGTACTTGAATTTCTACTGGCTTACTGTCAGGTAAAAGTAAGTTCCAACAGAATAAAGAGTAAAATTTGTCAGGTAATAACCCAAATATATTAATTGCGTCTTTTGTCCCAGTCCAACTGATATTTTGTACTACAGTTTGCATCTCAATAAGTCGCTGTGATTCGTAGCCCAAACGCTGATAATCTAGGGCATACCAATTAGACTCAGGTAGTAAATCATATAATGAAGCTAAACGAATTTCTAAAACTCCTGATGCATTAGCTTGTAATTGGTAAGGTATCTTTTCATTATCATTGTATAAAACCGTAATCCAGTTAAGATTGGTTCATCATCCGTTAATAATTTCCAATTAATAATCTGTGATTGGCTATTTGCTATGGTTAACAAAATTGAAGATTCTGGTTTTGTTAACCTAATTAGACGACCTCGCCATCCTCTAATGCTAGACGGAATATAGCTATCTAAAACCTCAATCCCGTCAGCAAATTCTGGCTGAATATCATTAGGAGTGAAGAAAATTATTTCTTCTAAACCAATAATTACGGGATTTTGATTTTGTAAAGGTAAATGCTCTCCCGTAACAGCATTAAATAACAAACATGGCAAATTACTGTTAATACCGTGATATTGCCATTCCATCAACTCCTTATTGTTGTGGTCTAGCAGTTGACAATTCCATTTGTCCAATGCTTGATTAACTTCAATTACTAGTTCTGGAATTATTAAATCTCCATTTGTAGGAATTGTATCCTCCCAATCGGCTTGTGGAATCTGGCAATATGTTCCTCGTAAATTTCGCCATTCTGGCTTCCACAAAGCTTGCTCAGGTAATAGTAATTGTGTGTTTAAAGTATCAGCAATATCTAAGCTCATTGACAGAGGTTTAATACGCCTGGTAATAAGATTTTGACTGCGGCTTGAACCTGGTTTTGGCGTTAAAACCTGAATTAAAGCATTCCAGTTTCGCAAGAAAAAATTTTGCGGTAAATAATAATTACCTAATAGTTCCTCTCGTTCATTATCATCCTCTAACACTTGAGGAGAAGCATTTTGCCTTTCTAATTCTTGTGCAATTAGAGCAATACCTTGAAGTAGTTGTCCAGAAATTGGTTCAGTTTCTTTGTCCTCAGCATAGCTGGCTTTAAGAAAATTAACCAGCGTCCCCCATTGCGGATGTTTTTCTTGGCATAAATCCAATAATACTTGTGATAAATCCTCAGCAGGAGTATGAGCTATTTGCCACCAACCATATTCATCAGCTATTTCTTGAACTAATTGAGCAAAATGACCCAGATTTTGTTCTGGAACGCCACTTTGCAACCATAATGTTGAAATGTACTTATATCCACCATTTGCCCTAATTAAACCTAGTAAATCGATTCCTTCATCTACAATTCGACGCAGAGCTATTTCCACTCTCTGATTGTGATTAATATCTAAGCGTTCGCAGAAACCTTGCCAAAATCTTTCATTGGAATAATAGTAAGCATATTCAGAAAGAGCGCAAGTCAAAATTTTGAGCCAGTTTTGCTCTAATTCATAAAATTCACTTTGCAGTGAATCGTATGTAATTCTGTCAAACTGCTGCAAGTTTTGACCAACAATATCAAGTATTTGCTCACTAGCTTGGCGTTTAATACGAATACTACCAAGAAATCTATGTCCAACTGGACGATTGCGGTGTGCCCAGTGTGGTAATATTTGCTCTTCCCAAATGTTTTTAGTATATTGAGAATTTCTGAAGTTAGAGCCTAATCTTACTCTTGGCTTTTGGTAATTTTTATTTGATGCCTGGTATGAAGAAGTAGCTTCATTTACCTTGAGAGGTAATTTTGTTGATAATTCACTTTTAGTATCCCTAATTGAAGCTTGCTTATTTTCTTCAGCTTGTTTGCGTGCATCTTGAAGCTGAGATATTTCTACTTGAAGACGCTCTTTTTCCGCAGCCATTACGCCCAGTTCTTGACTTAACTGGTCTTTTCGCTGCTGTTGATTGAAAATTTGCTGTTGTAATTGGTGAAGCTCCGTTTGTAAATTACTTAAATCATGTTGTAATTTTTCATAATTATTTTTTACTACTATAATGGCCGAATTCAGTGCAGCTAAATCTTGCTTTAAAGGATGAATTTGGTTTTTTAGTTTAGCTATTTCATTTTCTATTTGCTGCTTATTCTGTTCTAAAATTGTGAGGTTATAACTAAGCTCGTAACGGTAATTTTCTTGAAATGCTATTTGTTTTTGTAATTCATCCAGAGCGACTCTATGAGACTTAATAAGGCTTTGTATATTTTGTCGATCATCCGAAATTTTTGCTATTGCTGAATTAAGTTCTGTTTCTTGGTTTCTTAAATCCTGAAGTTGCCTTTGTAAAAAATTAGATTCAGTTTCTAACTGCTGTTTTTGACTTTCAAGAGTAGTAAATATTTGCTCAAATTCTTGTTTCTGGTTTTGTTGTGCTGCAACTTGAGTCTGGAATTGATACTGCTCTGTTTGCAAAGAACTGAGAGCCGCTTCTATCTGTTTTTTATTTTCAGTAGCAGTAGAAATCGCTTTTTGTAAATTACCTTCTTCCAGCTTGAGAATCTCAGTTTGTTTCTCAAGTTCTGTAATATTTTGTTGCAAAGATGACAATTGATGACTCAATTGCTGCTTGCGCCATTGTTCTGTAGCTAAAACTCCTGTGGCTGTAGCAGGTAAGGCAATCAGTCCGGTTATAGCTGCGCGTTTAATATCCCTATCTAGCGTCAGACTTATACCAAAGCCAACACTGAAGCTAAGTAAACCTAAAATTAACCAGTTCTTAGCCATGTAACCTGAGACACCTATCTAAAACCACGGTTTTACGTCAGAAAGCAAATAGCCTGTCTTAATTATTACTTAAAATTTTTAAAGGGTATATGATTCCACGCTCATACTTTCAGTCTGGAGAGCGCGGTTGCGTATAACCAATATCCAATTTCTCCATCGCTTTACGCTTAGTCTCCTCACCCCGTCGGTCATACTTCCCCGTGGTTACAGGAGAAGCGTGTCCGGCTAATTTCTGCACCGTAACGATATCAACCCCCGCATCCAACAAGTCAGAACAAAACGTCCTTCTAAAATCATGGGGACTAAATCTCTCAACCCCAGCCGACTCCGCCCGTTTTCGCACAATCATTAATATTGCCTGGGGAGTCATCCTTCGCCATTGCAACTCTCCCCCCTTGCGGATGGGTAATAGTAGCGGTCCCGGTTTGCGTGTGCGGAGTTTCAACCACTCTTCCACCGCTGCAATAGCACGGGCCGGCATATACACCGTGCGGTCAGTTTCATTCTTACTACCAATAATCTCCAACGCTCCGGTAGCTAAATCTACATCTTTCAAATGCAGGGCAACTACCTCAGCCCGTCGCAACCCACACCGCAGGATCGCAATTAACGCCGCATCCCTTACCCCCACAGGCGACTTGTCAGCTTGACAAATCCCCATTAGCGCTGTAATTTCATCAAGTTTTAGCGCCCTACCCCTAAGTCTTTTTTTTGCCTTTATAGACGGTAAATCTACTGCTTTCTGGTAGTCAGTTGCAGCCATCAAATCTAACTTAAACGCTTCAGTGAGTACCCTCCTTAAAGCACACAACATCTTATTTGCCGTTGCCGGGGCGTGTTTTTTCATCAAAGCAGACCTGACAGCAGCAGTATGTTGATAACGCAGCGATGCCCAGTTGAGAGTCATGTAATCACATTTGTCGTTAGTCAACAAAGCCGCGATCGCATTGAGGGCTTGTTCCATAGTTGGTCTCGACCCAGATGCAAGACTATCCAAGTACACCGCTGCTGGATGAGCAGTCAGCGGTAATGGCTCCGTTAAAACCAGTGTCTTGACTACCCCTGGACGCATTAATTTATCAGAACTAGGCTTCTAGTAAACAATCATCCCACGTAATACCCATCGCTTATACTTAAAGTCAAGTGTTTGTTTGCATTTCTTTATAATTATTGAGTAGATATATTCTCTACCGTTGGGGGTGGTATAGTCCGTCCGAAGGATTCCATTCCCAACCCACGCTCATTGGATCGCGGTTGCGTGTATAGCTAAGAAATTCTTTGCTACTGAGTTTTTCTCTTTCTGCAATCAAGCTTTGGGGGGTAACACCAAGTCTTGGGGCAAGACTTTCGTTTGTCCTGGGTTGTAATTCAACTTGTGTTTGTTGGTATGGGTATGATTGTCTTCTTTGTTTAGGTTGACTGTTGTATCGAGTTGATAAAATAGCCCGTTCGATTAACTCCAGTTTTTTGGTCATTGCTTCGAGCTTGGTTTCCACCGACTTATCTCTATCAGCAAGATGGGACTCCAATTCCTCCAACTTCTCCTGCAATTGTAAAACTTGTTTGCTGCCAGCTAAATCGATATCAATATTGCTATCAAATGTTGCTACTAACTCCTCTAATGCTTGCAGCAAGGCAATTGTATGCCCCTGCCGATGTAGCTTGGATAGTTGCCGAACTATCCCAATTAGTGGGACAGGCACGCGGATCATCTCGCTGGGTGGGGACTTTTGTTCAGCCATTTGATATCAATTTCGATATCGACAAGCTGATTTTAAAAGTTATGGCGTGTCACCGGAATTTACTGAGTATTAATCATATCCAACTGTTGTAATATTGTTACATATCGACATATCTTAGTCAGGCGATCGGGTCAATTTTGGGTTTGAAGGGGGAAGAAGCGATGTCTTCTCTACGAGACGCTTTCAGCGAACGAGAGGCTGCGCCCTAAGCGTAGCTATGCCGTAGGCTTTACGAGACGCACTAGCGAACGCGTCTACGCACTCTCGCGCCCATGCCTTCATGCGATCGCCTCCGGCGAGGCGTAGCCCATCGCACTTGATCGAATAATCTGTTGTCTTCTCCTACAACCAACTCTCAGTTATACGCCAATCAACTCCAGTAACGCCTCTGTGGATATCTTGCCACTAATATCAGTACCTTCGAGCAAGCTATCTGCTAAATCTCGCTTGTGGTGATGCAAATCCACAATCTTATCTTCAATAGTATCTTTTGCTACTAAGCGATAGATAGTCACCGGGCGTTGTTGCCCAATGCGATGGGCGCGGTCTGAGGCTTGGTCTTCTACGGCAGGATTCCACCAAGGGTCCATGTGGATAACGTAATCTGCGGCAGTAAGGTTAAGTCCTGTACCCCCCGCTTTCAGGCTAATCAAAAATACATCACCTGACCCAGCCTGGAAAGCATCCACCCGTTTTTTGCGCTCTGGAGCGGGGGTACTGCCATCTAAATATTGATAATTAATACCTTGCTTATCCAGATAATTGCGGATGATGTGTAAATGGTCAACAAACTGACTAAACACCAGGGCCTTATGACGATTCTCCAGTAAATCTCCCAGCACCTCAGCAAAAAGTTGCAGTTTCGCGCTGGATAGTTCAGTATCAGGCATAACGAGACTGGGATTACAGCAAGCCCGCCGCAGTCTCATAATTTCTGCTAGCACTTGCAGGTGTTTGTGCCCAGCAGTTGCATCACTGTCAGTCAGTTTGGATATTGCCTCACGGCGCAACGCTTCATAGAACGCCATTTCCTCCCGACTCAACTCTACGTGCAACAGAATTTCGGTACGAGAGGGTAATTCTTCCAGTACTTGATTTTTCAGGCGACGCAACAGAAATGGTTGAATGAGTTTTTTGAGTTTGTTGCGTACAAGTTTATCCTGAAATTTCTCAATCGGAATAGCAAAGCGTTGATTGAAGCTTTCAAAGGAACCTAGTAGCCCAGGATTGATAAAGCGGAACAAATTCCACAATTCGCCAAGGTGGTTCTCAATCGGAGTCCCAGTGGTAATTAGTTTAAAACTACCTTTGAGATTCATTGCAGCCTGGGAACGTTTGGTGGTCATATTTTTGATTGCCTGGGCTTCATCCAGCACAATTGTTTGCCACTGTACTTGGGAAAGCATTTGCGATACTTCTTCCTGCTGCAACAGACCATAGCTGCACACCAGCATATCAAAGGGTTGTAAGGCAGATAGTAGATTTTGGCGGTTAGCGCCTCCAAATTGCACAATATTAAGAGTAGGAGCGAACTTCTGGGCTTCACTCACCCAATTCATGCACACGGAAGTTGGGGCAATAATTAGGGTTGGCCCCTCATGGGCACGTATCAAGATAACAGCCAATGCCTGCACGGTCTTACCGAGTCCCATTTGGTCTGCCAAGCAGGCTCCCACACCCCAATGTGCCAGCCGCGCCATCCAGTTGAATCCTTCCATTTGGTAGTCGCGCAGTTCTGCTTGGAAGGTAGAAGGGAGTTCCGGTTGCAAGCTTTGTACTTCCTTCAACCGCTGGATATGTGCCTTCCAATGTTTATCGGCTTTCACCTTACCCACCTCATCAACAAAATCCTCTAAGCCTAATGTTGCTAAGGGATGAAAGCGGATACCTTTACTGTGCTTTTCTGAAAACGATCGCAATTCATCAAGGCGTTTGCGAAAAGCTTGGGTTAAAGCCAAGAATTGACCATCTCCCAGGGGGATAAAACGACTGGGGGTTTTATCCAAGAGTTCTAAAAGTTGCTGCATATCCAGCACTAGGTCTTTATCCAGTTTCAACTCGCCAGTAGCTGCAAACCAATCTTGCTGGCGTTGAATGGACATTTGGAAATCTTTCAAGTCGGCTTGGTGCTTGACACGCAGTTTTTCTCCTTCCGGCCATTCCAGTACTACAGTATCCCCTAATGCTTGCAGTTCTAGCAGTAATTCCAAACAGTCTTCTGGGTCTTCTAATAGCCATTCCCTATCTTGTTCTTCAGCCTGAGTTAAGGTAGGACAGGCATTGATTGCGGCATTGGCAAGTTGTTTTTCTTCCTGCAAATTACGTCTGGTTTGCAGCCGTTTACCTTCTATCTCTGCAATTACAGTCTCACCACCCGTACCAGGGCGGTAATAGGGGCCACCTTGGGCAAAGGGGCGAGACAGTAGGGATACTTTCAATCCAGCGTTGGCAGGTAACAGGTGAATGTGGGGTATAGTCTGGGCTGGTACTTCTTCTGCTCCCTCTAGTCCGCCACCAATGTCAGAATGCACGGTGACGATGCCAGAGACGGCATTGATGGCGGCTAAGACTTGCTTTTCGGCAGTGGCGGGAACTAAGAGTCGGTTTTCCTTACCGATAATCTCAGCGATGCGTCGGTGTTCGGCAGTAATTTCAATTACCTTAATGCGGGTTGGGGTTTCTTTAATAGTGAAGATATTCTGTGATGGCTCTAGTTTGGGAGAAAATTCTAAAGTTAAGCGATCTCGTTTTCCTTTTTTGACAATTAGTTCCGGTTCTCCCTTGACGATTTCCACACGGGTGGTGGGTGCATCTTCCCAAAATACCAAAGGGTGTCCAATTAACGCAGAGATTGCCTTGGCGCTGAAGGTATACTCAACTTTGCCACGATATCCATAATCATATGAAGTAAATGTTTCAATGCAGCCGCATACCCTCAGATCCTGAGATGTAAGATAATCAAGCTCACCCAAATTTCCGCTTAGACGCTTGATGGCTATGGGACGGCCTTTACTCCACTCACCTTTGGCGTTAACTTTTTGCTCCCGTGGTTGCAAGATACATTTGCTAGGGTAGAAAGTAATAAACCATGCCAAGCGCAGTTCTGTCTGAGCTTTTACTGGTGCTGGCGGTTCCTTCTGGAGATTTGCCAGTGCGTTTAAGCACATCTCCCAAGGTTCTTGTGGCTGCATCACGTCAACGATGCTGTCTATACCGATATCTTCACGTAGTATTTCTGCTTGGGTTTCATAGCTGCTATTCGGTTTGAGTCGGGACAAGAGTTCTGCACTCTCCATTGCTAACCAGTGATAACCAGATGCCACGGCTTGCTGGTAGAATTCCTCTAACAACCTGGGTAAGTGTTTTTTGGCTCTGTCGGCATCTACCCAGTAATGGCACAGAGCGAAAAACAGGGTTTCTAGGCTGTTGTGTTCTTCAGGGAATAGAATGCGGTTGCTGATGATGAATTCTTTTTGAGCGATGTCGCCTAATTGGACTTGCAGCAAGATTTTCAACTGTGCATAAATCGACCTCAGCCAATGGTCTGACTGACGTGCCAGCAGACTGGTGTAATCGAGTGCTTCTTGGAGACTGTCCCGCGAACCATCTTTGATTAGTGCCAAGATAAAAAACAAGCCGCCCATAGTGCTAAAATACACTTGACGCTTGCCTGTGGCTTTTTTGAGGGATTTGAGACCAGCAGTGTAATCTGCGATCGCTTGCTGATTATCACCGAGTAAAAAATTCAACCAACCCTTGTATACTGCGGCTTCCGCTTGATAATCCTCAGATATGCACTCCAAACTCTGTTGTGCTTCTTGGATACAACCCCGCAGTAGTAGTTGTTCTGTCAAAATCAGGTGCAAGTAATCTGAGGAATGTTCGCCTCCTGTAGCGCATTCTTCTTGCAGTAAGGTAAAGGTTTCATCAGCAGGAGAACATAAGAGCGCGGCGTTGATGAGGATGATGGATATGCAGTTGTCATACAATTCTGGTGGCAGGGTGCGAAACCAATCGGCATCGAATGGGTTAGTGCAAATCTGCTCGAAGATATTTTCTATAGATATCTTGTCTTTGCTGTTATTGTATCTGTTGTAATCTTCAATCTGTTTGTTAATGAAACTCAGGTTGTGGCTGTAAAGACCAATGCGGACTTCCCTGATAAATTGGCTTTCCCTTTGGAAATACACTGGCCCATCTTGCCAACGAGCTTTTACTCCTAACTTGTTATGCACTGCTTTGACCATGTATTCAAAACAGCCGGCTTTTACTGCCGAACGAGTAGCAATCTCTACCAATAACGGATGGCATTGAGGCCCTTGACCGTGTTCTTGAACCAGCAAGCCTGCTGCTAGCAATCCATCGATATAGGGCTTTAATGTAGGGTTAGTGAAAGACTTATAATTTTTATCGCGCGCACCGATGTAATTGAAACATTCCAAGAACGAAGTTCTGTTGATCGGTTCGTAAATTACCGAGAACAGTTGGACAATCTTTTCTTCTAGTGGTGGTAGCTGACGGTACGCTTGGGCGAGTTGGGTTTGTAGTTCTTGGTGATCAGCCTCAGAATCGTTCATGGTAATCATCGGGCGCGTTACATCCAATCATGAGAAATTTTCGTACCGTTAGAGTATTTTACATCTATAACGTACTAGTTGTTCTTAGGCGATCGCGCTTCACGCTGCCTGCATCACCCCACTTTTTAAGCTAGACATTTTCGGGAAAGCCGTACCCAATAATTCGTATTGTTACTACCTTTTATTTAGTCAAATTTTAGGTGCGGTAATCCTGAATTTTATAAGTGAGATTAACCGTATTTTCAGTCATTGTATTTCGCCATATTCTAATAATCAAAGCAATGATAAATCCTGAAGTAAGTAAATAAAAAATTACAAATTGGAGAGAGTTATGGTATTAGTACGCTACAACCCCTGGCAAGAATTGAACGCACTGCAACGTCAAATCGACTCCTTATTTGAAGATTTCCCAGCACCCACTTTGGCTAGAGCTATAGCAGCCGAACTGCACGAAACCGAAGAAGCCATACACCTGAAGCTGGAACTGCCTGGAATCGAGGCTAAGGATGTAGATATCGAAGTCGCCGAGAATGCAGTGAAAGTGGTTGCCGAACGTAAAGAAGAAACTAAAACCGACAATAATGGTAAAACAAGAAGTGAATTTTACTACGGCAAGTTCCAACGAGTAATTCCCCTGACTGCTCGCATTCAAAATACCAACGTCAAGGCAGAATATAAAGACGGTATTTTGAATTTGACTCTACCTAAAACCGAGCAAGAAAAAAATAAAATCGTCAAAATTAACCTTGGAGAAGCTGCGGCATAGAGTTGATATCAGTCAACAGATATTCAACTAATAGTGGGTGAACGAAAAAAAGTGTGGGAGAGGAGTTAGCGGACAAATTCCGCTAACATATCTGAGATGCCATAAAACCAAACTTCCCATGAACAACCACCAATCAATTCTGTCTCACATCAATGACACACTCCAGGACTTACCGGAGTGTCACCATTTAGAAGAATTTGTGGGCGAATTTTACAATATGTGGCTAAAATTAGGGAACTTTGTGCAACAAAGCTTATTCCAAGCCTTAATTGAAGAAAAAGAAGCCGAATACTCACATCCGAGAACTAAACGAGAAAAAAGATATTACACTCCATTAGGTGAAATGGTTGTTGTACGTAGAGCTTATGAGACAACAGATGGTATTAAAGTCAAAGTTGATGAAGAGTTAGGACTACCAAAAGATAAATGGCTACCAATGGTATTAGAATTAGCCTGTGCCTTGGGAGTTAGTAGTGAATTTCCAAATTCTCACTCCTTGTTTCAAAAATGGACAAGACTAGATTTGACACAAAAAACCTTAGCTAATCAAGTAGAAAAGACAGGAAATCAACTACAAACACAAGAGTTTCAGGTTCGATGTGAGCAAGACACTTCTTCACAGTTTGGAATTCCCAATCAAGAGCAGGAACCACCAGATTTATTATATGTGGGAGTTGATGGAGTCATGACTCCCTTGAATCAAAAACAAGGATATAAAGAAGCAAAAGTTGGTGTAATTTTCTGGAGTAAAGACCATCAAAAAGTTGGTAAAAAAAGAGGTGTTATACGTACTCGGGAATATGTAGCTACTTTAAAATCTCGACCAGAATTTACTCAGAGAGTATCCCAGTTATATAATCAAGTAGCAGGTACAAAACCCACAAAAACCGTAGTAATTGGTGATGGCGCACATTGGATTTGGTCGATGGCATCAGAACAATTTCCAGGTTCGGTGGAAATTCTCGACTTTTTTCATCTCTCGGAATATGTGTGGGCAGTAGCGAAAGCAGCGTATCCAAATAACGAAGACTATCAATTGGATTGGGTAAAAACTCAACAACAATTACTAAAAAAATCACAATGGAATACAGTAATTGAAAATTGTCATCAATTCCCCAAAAAGAAGAAAGATTTAAAGGGAGCTATTACCGATTTAGAGCGTTATTTAACTAATAATCAGAGTCGGATTGATTATCACTCTTATTTAAAAGCTGGTTTAATGATTGGTTCGGGAGTGGTTGAAAGCTCCAATCGGCGTGTGGTTACACAAAGATTAAAACAAGCGGGAATGCATTGGTCTTTATTTGGAGCTGAAGGAGTTATGGCATTAAGGGCAGCATATTTAAGTAATTCAACTCGATGGTCAAATTTTTGGTCATCCAAATCTTACAATTACAGTCAGGTAGCGTAAAGTTTACGATAAAACTTGTCCTTTGAAGTTAGTACTTACATAGTGGTCAAAACAAGAGAACAGAATCTTTCAGATTTAGCACATAGAATAGAACAATTACAAGCCAAAAGAGAAGAAATCAACCAAGAAATCTCTACTCTTCTTAAGAGTGATGTAGCTGCTAATAGTTGTTGGATTGTTCGTTACCGCGCCAAAGGTAAGGGTGGCGCTTATTGGTATTACAAGTGGCAATCAGGAGAACCTATCTTTGTTACCAAAAATGGTAGCAAAAGTTGTCATCAATATATTGGTAAAGCAGGTAGTCCTGCTTTTTTAAAGGCAGTTGAGATGATGAAAAATCGGACAAAAATCGAAGCGTTAAACCAGGTGCTTCATACATTAGAACTAGGACTCAATGACCTAGTTGAAGAAGCGGCAAGATTTCAAAAATAATTCATACTCTCATAAGAGTTAACATCTATATGAGTCAGAGCTTAGTTAGCGTATGATGTACGCTAACTAAGCTCTTCCCCACACCTTTTTTCGTTCACCCACTAATAGTGTGACATGATGTTAAACCTGGTTGAAATTTATCAACCAGGTATTTTATTTTAATAAATACTTGTTAAATTGCTTTAGTTGGAATAAAAAGTGCGATTGGAAGTTCGGCTAATTCGAGGTCAAGATAACGCAATAGCAGAATAAGTTCATGAGCGAACAATTTGCCAGTCCGATGGATTTGCTGTTTGATGAAGAATCGTTGCTTTTGGGGATCGAAGCTGAGGATGCGGTAGGAGGTAACATCGGTGCTGGTTTAGACTGGGGTTCTGCCATCGGTCAACTAATGCTCAACCCCGGATTGTTCACTCGCCTAACTACTTTACGGGTTTCGCTTAACCGGGAAGTGCGATCGCTACTCAACGATTGGAATTTGGGAACTGCGACTTCTGTTGCAACTTCTACAGCACGGGAGCGCCTGCTCCAAAAGTTGAGAATGCCCACCCCTCAAGTACGAGAACGCATCGAGGCTATTTTACTGAGGGATGAACTTTATGGCGAAGAGTTTATTTCCAACCGACAGGTGCTGCGCGAACTAATTCTTGTAATGCTGACACAAGAAGATTGGGAAACTATAGCAGCAGTTGCGGCAGATTCATTGAAAGTGCAAATTATGCACCAAGCCTCGGCTCTGGAAAATCTCGGCGAATAAATATCAAGATTGTCCACCAAATCTAGCAATCAATTCCTCCCGTGACAATTGCATGAGTAATGGCGTAAATTCTTGTGGTGGTAAGGCTAATAATAATTCAATAATTGCGCTTAATTCTTTATCTAATGAACCAAAGCGAACTTGTAATAAGTTTTCGACAACAAGACGTTCTCCTTCCAGTTTGGCTTGTTCTCGGTCTTGTTGATACAGTGGTTCTAGCCGCATAATTAACTCCCTATCATCATGTAGCTGGAGTTTAATTTACCTTAATTTATAGCATAAAAAGCCGGAGATATTATCCCCGATATGGTTTATTATGAATTGACAATGGGATATAACTGATAAATAAAATATCAAGATTGTCTGCCAAATCTAGCAATTAATTCCTCCCGTGACAACTGCATGAGTAATGGAGTAAACTCTTGTGGTGGTAAGGCTAATAATGGTTCAATAATTGCTTGAAGATTGTTATCTAATGAACCAAAACGAACTTGTAATAAGTTTTCCACTACAAGGCGTTCTCCTTCCAGTTTGGCTTGTTCCCGGTCTTGCTGGTAAAGTGGTTCTAGCCGCATGATTAACTCCCTATCATCTTCTTCTAAATTTTGATTTACTCTCAAATTCTGGCGCAGGTTGTAAACTAATTCTAGCGTCGCTTTCTGGAATGGATGATTTGATGGTAGTGCTTTTAACTCATTAATTGCCTGCTCTTGTACCCTTCCTCTACCCAGGATTCTCAGCCATAGTGTTTCTAGGGTTTGTGGTAACTGATGGATGGCTACAATGGCTGTCCGTAAATAGTCTGCCATGAAATGTACTCCAGGCAACCAATCTTCACCTTGAACTGCACGAAATCCTGACAACAGCGTCGTGGATGCTGTGGGGGTGAGAATCCATAATTTGGGAATTTCTAATTCTTGAATGGGAGTTTGATTTTTATTAGCTTCTCGTTGTAATGCACCCCTAACTTCTAATAATTTCAACAGACAATCACAAATTTCTTCTTTAGATGCCGCATTGCGGAATGGCTCAAAGATAGCAGGATTAGTCGCAAACTTTCCTAATAAACCTAATGTTGCTAAATCGGTAGTTTGTTGTGCTGCTGGAGAAAAGAAAACATCAATTTCTCGCACTTCTCCTGCTACACGACTGGGGGCTTGTACTTCTCCATAAGGTTTTAGTAATTCTTCCAGATAATCCTTGGCGAATTGGTCATGAATAAATCGAGTCATTCAATTTGATTTATTGGGAATGATTGGAAATAATTAATAATATTTTATCTGTTTTTACAACTATAATAATTATAATTTGTTATTATGCTGTCATATCTAATCAGTGTTATTAGTAATTGTCTTGAGATGTGATAATCGTACTCAATAATTATCTAGAATATAATTTTGAGGATTTTTGAGAATAAATTATATTGTTTTATATATTCCCATGAAACAGAAAAATACCCAGGCAGCGATCGCCACCAAAATTAAAAAGTGGGTTGAAGCGGCTAAACAACTCCGCACCGAGAATATTATATTTGCGCTACCTATCACCCGATTAACCAGCATCAAAAGCCTTTGTCAGGATGAAGTTGCAGCCGAACAATTTGCTCTCTACCTCGCAAAAGTGGTACGAAGGCAAACAGAAGATGATTCCTGTCCCAGTAATCTCAGTCCCTCTGAATGGGAAATTCACAAAACCATAATTGCCGATGCCATTGCAGAGATGGAACGCTACCTAGAAACTCCCACTTATGAAGGAAAGCAATCTCTACAGAAGTTATTGAGGCAAATTGATGAGTTGCAGGGAGATGATTTCCGCAATGTTCATTGGACTACTGTACATTTTGTCAAGAGTGGTTATCTGCTCAAACTAGATTATGCTATTCGCTGTTTTGTTGAACGGGATTTTCCCTACTATGCTTATAAATTAGCTAGAGAATATACAGAATCTTATGAGCCTCGATATGGTTCGGGTTTAATTCCTGAATCTGCTCCAAAGCTGCTGGAAATTGCTGAGTTTTGGTGTCATTATTATTTTGGACAAAATTTGGCAGAGAAGTTTCCCAAATTAATGATAATGAATCAAGACTCAAATTTAATTAAAGAGTGAATTGACGTAAAGATGTCTATCGACAAGAAGGAACTGGTACGCCGTGTGTCCCAACGAGTGTGCAAAGAAACTGGCATTGTGGAAGAAGTCATTGATGCAACGCTTGAAGAAATTTATGAATCCCTCAAACAGGGAGACAGTGTTTCCTTACGGAACTTTGGAACTTTTTATATAAGAGTAGAACGAGGAAGTTGGGTTTTTAAATTTAATCCCTCTCAACGGTTGCGTAAGTTGTTTGGCTGGTCGTCTACTTACAAGGGGTAATGGTAGCGAGGCTTTTTGAGCGTGCCAAAACCGTAGCTAAAAGCAACGGCTGCGAAAAGGAATTAAATGAAAGCACTAAGTTGAGTTCTTGAGACACTCAAATCAAACTCTAAGGAAATGTACTTTCAACTCAACTGTTGCTCTAGGGCTTATTAATTATTTTTCAATTCACAATCATCTTTGTATAATTACTACAAAATTTGTATATAAATTGAGTAGAATTTGAACTTGATTTAAGTTATACCATTTATTTGTGAAGATGCGCCTATAGGACTTACCCAAAACTACATAGGTTCTGGGGCAATACCCTTTGCTTCTTTACGAGAGGCTGCGCCCTAAGCGTAGCTATGCCGTAGGCTTTACGCAACGCTAGCGCGAACGGGAAGCCTTCGGCTACATGAATTACCCCTACGTGAATAAAGCGCAGCCTCACATAGAATTGATATTAGGTAATAAATAAAAACATCTAGCTCAATTAGATGCTTGGGTTTATTATTTTCTAGGAGTTGTCGCTATGAAAAATGCCTCCGGCGCATCCTTGCGAACGCAAAACCGAACTACCGCCCCCAAGCATCTGACACCAGCATCGAAGCTGATATCTACCTGTTTGCCCGATTGCGCCAACTATCGCTCAAACAACGGGTAGAAATGTTCGCCACTTTTTTGTAAATGATAATCTCATGAATCAAAATAGCTTTGAATCCGTTAATCCTAATGATATAGATGAACTAAGTCCCTCTATTTTGCTGGAAATACAAGATAATGTTAGACAAGTTATAAGCGATAAATTACCGCAACATTTACAATGTGAAAAGACATTATCTGCATCAGAAGCGTCAGAGGCGACAGATAATTCTGACTTGTTTGAAGCTATTTTTAATGAAGTATTGCATAGAACTATTTCTTCAATAGTTTCAGGAAAACATAAAATTGATGAAAATAATCTGCAAAATTCCTATAATATAGTAAATAACAATCTTCAAGGCTATAGAGACAGCCACCAAAACTCATTATTTAAATCACAGCCATTTGAGGCTATTCCTACAGCAGCACTTATGCTCTCAAGCATCAACTCTCAAATCAAGAAAGAAGAGTCGTGGCAAAAAAATGAAGAAGGGATAGCAGTTGCACAACACAAAGCTAAAGGCAATCCCCAAAATTATATTGAGCATTATATTAGTACTCCTGGTGATATAACATTACTTCCTTGGAATGAAGCCCAACAGATTATCGATAAATTTGGGTTTACTAGTGCCAAACTGCATTTAATATTGGCTGCCTATACAATGGAGCAGGAAAAACCTTGGGAGAGCTTATTTACTGTAAAAGGCAGTGATTTGATAGAAAAAATTGGTTGGGATAAGCGAACTGATTTACCTAAATGTCAAAAACTTTTAGAAATAGCAAAAACCGCATTTGCATTGGATTGTTTATTAGTTAAAACAGTATGGATAGAAGGGAGAAATAGAAAAGGTGGTATAAATGCTAGTACCCCTGTTGGTCGCATGTGGAACATCACGATTGTGCCATATGGTCAGGTAAATACATCTGGAAAAATAGAAGAGCCTGATGAAGTTCAAATAATTGTTCAACCTGGTACTTGGACTAAATACTTTTTAAACAAAGCGGGAGCCGAATCGCGGGAAGCTTTATATCAGTTTGGCTACTTAGCCCAGAATGTCTTAAAAATTGACCCATATCATGAAGAACTCACGCTAAGGTTGGCTATATATTTGACATTGGATAGTCGAGTTCGCCTTGATGGAAAATATAAAGTAGAAGAGCTTTTAGAAATTGTATTGCCCAAAACAGAAATAGATAAAGCTTTATCAGACTTCCGTAGAGCTTACGACCTAAAACAGCGCTGGGATAACGCTCTGAAGCATCTGCTTAATTTGGACTGGCAAATTGTGTTTGACCCAGAAACATACCCCGAATGGCTAAGACCAGAATATACGCAGAAAAAGCCTAAAGGCTACTTTAAAAAACTACTGGATGCCAAGCTGACCATCAAACCCCCACATCCTATTCCTGAACTAATAGCATCCAAAGTTAAGCCAAAGGTACAACAATTACAGCCTAAAGCGAAGGATACAACGCCAGAAGACATTAAATTGACTGGCAGCCAAGTGAGGGAAGCGCGTATTGCCAAAGGGTGGCCACAGACAAAGCTGGCTAGCGTTCTTGGTGTATCCCAAAAGTTTATCTCACTAGTTGAACGAGGCGATCGCCCCCTCAGCCTACAACAAGCCGCCTTTGTCCGTATCCTCTTAGATATCAAAATTTAGGTATTAATGCTTAAAATGTCTTGACCACCAGCCGACTATCAACTTCAAGCGGCAGGTTTTTGTTCTAGTTTAGTTCTAGAAAAAATTTAGTTCTAGGGAAAAAAGTTGAAAAAATTGGCTTCAAAGCCTTGTCATGTATAGCTTTGAGCTTTAGAACAAAAACTCTAGTATCCCCGGATAAAAACTCTAGTATCCCCGGATGAACTATCGCTATAACCCTTGCTAAATAAGGGTTTTTTTCTTCGGAGAAGATAGATCAGTTTTCAAACATTGTTCTTGCGGATATGGCATGATCTTGCAATAGTACTTATACGACTGTCTGCTGAGGGGGTAAATCACGCAAAAGAAGTGCTTTTTTGGGTACTTGC